>DATBIF010000023.1:0-16448 GCA_036557045.1 Steroidobacteraceae bacterium | reverse complement strand
CCGCGCCTCCCGTGTGCCAGGTTCCGGCGGGCAACGTGCAGGACGCTGAATGCATCTGCACGACGCAGACCTGCGGCGCGGGAATGCTCGATGCGGCCGCCGCGGTGGACGCCGCGGAGCGGCCGATCGCGTTCGTCAACGTGCCCGCGAGCGTGACCGCCGGTCAAATGGTCACACTCGACGGACAGCCGAGCGCGGCATCCTGCAACCGGACTGTGTCGACGTTTGCGTGGAGTGTCGCTCCTGCAAGCGCCTCTTCTCCGACGATCACCAATCCCGACCAGGCCGTCGCGACGGTGCAGGCGCCGACCAGCGGCGACTTCGTGCTGCGACTGACGGTGACGGACAGCCAGGGCGCCGAGGACACAGCCGATGTCGCAGTGACGACGATCTCGGCTTCGACGACGGCGATCGCGCCACTCGCTGGTCCTGCGTGCCCGCAGGTGATCAGTATCGCGCAGACAGCGTCGCCTCCGACCACGCCCAGCAGCGGCCATCATGGTGGCGGCGGAATCATGCTCCTCGATCTGCTGGTACTCGGGCTCGGGCTGCTGCGCAGGATCACGACTCGGACGTGAGCCGGGCGTAGGATGGTTGGTCGGAACGAAGACGTTCCTGCCGACAACCTGCGTCAATGCACCGCGAATCTCCTGGGACGAACCACGCACACTGGCTGCGCGCCACGCTGACCGCGCAACTCGCCGCGCTCGCGTTTCTCAACGCGTGCGGCAGCTCCGGTTCCGCTGGCTACGGTGGTTCAGGTGCGCCTGCGCCTGCGCCGCCTCCGCCAGTCACCATCACTTTCATCGACATCGCGCAGCCCTGGACCAGCGCCGCCGCGGCCGACGTCGGCATGGACGATGTGAGAGTTGGGCGAGCGGTGAGCGATGCGGCCGCGATGCCGCGCTTTCGCAGCCTCCTGATAGCGCGCCACGGCCGACTGGTATCGGAAAATTACTTTGGCGGCGCTGATCGCTCCACGGTTTTCGATCTGCGCTCCGTCACCAAGAGCGTCGTCAGCCTGCTCGCTGGCATCGCCATTCAGTCGGGGCAGCTTCCCGGACTCGACGCGACGGTGGGACAGTACCTCGGGGCTCCGTACACGCTGGACGACGGCGATCGCGCGGTCACCGTGCGCGAGCTTCTCACCATGACTTCGCGCTACCAGTGGGACGAAAATCGCGGCGACGATTACAACCTCTGGGTCACCTCGAGCGATCACATCCAGTTCCTGCTCGATCGCCGTCAGACGGATCCCGCCGGCCAGTTCGTCTACGACTCGGCGGCGGTGAACCTGCTCGGCTTCCTGCTGCAGAAGGCGGTCGCGGAGCCGCTGTCGCAGTACGCCACCGATCATCTCTTTGAGCCGATCGGAATCACCAGCGTCGCCTGGGAGGATCTCGAGCCCGACATGGTGAATGGCGGCTCCGGCATTCACATGACGGCGCGGGACCTGCTGCGCTTCGGTCAGCTCGTTCTGCAGAGCGGACGCTCAGGCGCGCAACAGGTCGTCCCGGAAGCCTGGATCGCCACGGCGACCTCGCCCAAGTTCCCGTGGCGCGATAGCTACGGCGCCCAGAGCGGCACGTCCTACGGATACCTGTGGTGGGCGGCCGATGCGCCCGCGCGGCCCGCTTCGTTCGCGTGGGGCTACGGCGGTCAGTTCGTCTATGTCGTACCGACGCTCGACTTGGTGGTGACTACGACGACCGAGTGGCAGGGCATCAGCAGTGAGACCGATCCGGGCGCCTTCGCTGCGCAGATCCTGACGATCATCGTCAACGATGTTCTTCCCGCCGCGCGCAGCTGAGCGCGCGCCCGTGCGCTAGTCGCCGACCCTGATCACCAGCGCTTCGATGTCGGCCTGCCGCAAGCGGTCGCGCGTGCGATTGAGCTCTTTCAGATCCTCGATCGGCCCGATGCGTACGCGGTGCCAGGTATCGTTGTCGACCGAGACTTTCTGCACCTTCGATTCGACGCCGAGGAGCGCCAGCTGCGCTCGCACGCGATCGGCGTCGGCGAAGTTGCGATACGAACCGGCCTGCAGGACGTAGGCTCCCGGACGCGCGATCGGCGCGGGCTTTGCGTCCGGCGCTTCCGCCTTTTCGCGTTCCGGCACCACGACCTCGAACTTGGGCAGCATCTGGTAGAAGTCGTATTTCTGACCGGACTCCTCGGCGGGCTCTTCCTCGGCCGAGGCTCGAGTGTTGCGATCGGCGCGCGCTGCGGCCTCGGGCTTCGACGGTGGCTGAGCGCCGGGGCGACGGTCGTATATATAGAGTGCCGCGGCCACGCCGAGGCCGATCGCGAGGCCGAGCAGCACGCCCGCGCCGCCCGAAAGCCCGCTGCCGGCGCGATTCCCGCGACTGCCCTTGTAGTCGCGCGACATGGCTACATCGACTCCGGAGCGGAAACGCCCAGCAGTCCCAGTCCGTTGCGCACCACCTGTTGCAGACCCTGGACCAGCATCAGTCGCGCGTTGCGCAATCCCGCGTCGTCGACGATGAACTGCTGCGCGTTGTAGTAGGTGTGAAAGTCATTGGCGAGCTCGCGCAGGTAGTGCACGAGCGCGTGCGGTGCCCGGTTGGCTGCGGCGAGCTGGATCACTTCCGGGTAACGACTGAGCGTCCTGAGCAGGGTTATTTCCTGCTCGGCGTCGAGGCGCAGCAGGTTGGCGCGCGCGAGCTCGGCCTGGTACTTCAGGCCGCGATCGGCCAGCTGCTTCATGACACTCGCGACGCGCGCGTGCGCGTACTGGATGTAGTACACCGGGTTGTCGTTGGAGCGTGACTTGGCGAGCTCCAGGTCGAAATCCAGGTGCTGATCGTTCCCGCGCATGACGTAGAACAGGCGCGCGGCGTCGTTGCCGACTTCGGCGCGCAGCGTGCGCAAGGTGACGAAATCGCCTGAGCGCGTCGACATCTGCACCCGCTCGCTGCCGCGGAACAAGGTGACGAACTGGATCAGCCGGACTTCAAGTGAAGCGCCCGGCTCGCCCATCGCTTCGAGGCCCGCACGTACACGTGCGACGTACCCGTGGTGATCGGCGCCCAATACGTCGATGAGTTGCTGGTAGCCGCGCTCGCGCTTGTGGAGGTGATAGGCGATGTCCGACGCGAAATAGGTCCGTTGCCCGTTCTCGCGCTCGACCACCCGGTCCTTTTCGTCACCGTAATCGGTCGCCTTGAACCACAACGCGCCGTCCTTGCGGTACACGTGACCGCTCGCCTTGAGGCGCTCGAGCGCACGATCGATCGCGCCGCTCTCCTCGAGGCTGCGTTCGGAGAACCACTCGTCGAAGGTCACGCCGAACTCGGCCAGGTCCTCGCGCATGTCGCCAAGGATTTCCGCGAGACCCAGGTCGAGTACCTGACGGAAGTCCGCTGCTCCCAGCAGCGAACGCGCGCGGGCGATCACCGCGTCGATGTACACGTCCTGGTCGCCGGCAGGGGCATCGGGAGGCAGGTCGCGGAACACGTCCGCGGCCTTGTGCTGCAGGCGGCGCTGCTCGGCATCCACGAGCTTGCGCGCGATCGGCACGATGTATTCACCGCGATAACCGTTGCGCGGAAACTCGAACTGCTCGCCACAGAGCTCGAGATATCGCAGCCAGACGCTTGCGGCCAGGATGTCCATCTGGCGGCCGGCGTCATTCACGTAGTATTCGCGGTGCACCGCGAATCCGGTAGCCGCGAGCAGATTGGAGAGCGTCGCGCCGTACGCGCCATGACGGCCATGGCCGACGTGCAGTGGTCCGGTGGGGTTGGAGGACACGAATTCGACGATGACGCGCGTGCCCTTGCCCACGTTCGAGCTTCCATAACGCGCGCCTTCGGCGGCGATGCGCTCCAGCTCGCGCGCGTAGGCGGTCGGCGCGAGACGGAAATTGATGAAGCCCGCGCCGGCGACTTCGGCTTTCGCCACCAGGTCCGAAGCAGGCAGGGCCGCGACGATCGCCTGCGCGAGCTCGCGCGGATTGCGGCGTGCGGCCTTGGCGAGCCGCAGCGCGATGCTGGTGGCGAAATCGCCGTGCGCGGGATCGCGTGTGCGCTCGAGCTCGACGGCGGCATCGGCGCTTCCGGCAGGCAGACTCCCGGCCGGCACCGCAGCGAGTGCTCGCCGGATCAGGCTGCTGATCTGGTCTTTCAAGCGTTCATCTCGAAGTCGAACGAAGCGCGCAAGTCTACCCGATCACATCAGTTCCTGCGGATCGACATCGAGTGACCAGTGCACCCGGTGCATGGCACGCAGCTCCTCGACCACGGGCATCCAGTCCGTCAGGAATCGCTGCAACACGGTGCGCGCGTCGCTCTCGATGAGGAGTTGCGCGTGATGCCTGCCGGCGCGTCGCGCCATCGACGCGAGCACCGGGCCGAGAATGCGCACGCCTCGCGGCGCGGGTTGCGCGGCGCGTGCCGCGGCTTCGAGGAACTGCAGCGTGGGCGCTGCCTCGCGCGCATCCGCGCGCAGCAACGCGAGGCGCGAGAAGGGTGGCCAGTGCGCGGCCGCACGCTCCTCGAGCGCCACGGCGGCAAATCCTTCGTAGCCCTTCTCCAGCAGACTGACGAGCAGCGGATGCTGCGGGAACTCGGTCTGGATCAGGACCTCGCCCGGACGCGACGCGCGACCGGCGCGACCCGCCACCTGCACGATGGTCTGTGCGAGGCGCTCGCTCGCGCGAAAGTCGGCGCTGAACAACCCCTGGTCTGCGTTGACGATGACCACCAGCGTGACATCGGGGAAGTGATGGCCCTTGGCGAGCATCTGCGTGCCGACCAGGATGCGCGCCTCGCCCGTGGTGACGCGCTCGAGCATCGCCTGCATCTCGCCCTTGCGGCGCACGCTGTCGCGATCCAGGCGCACCAGTGGTACTTGCGGGAAGCGATCGCGCAGCAGGTCTTCAACTCGCTCGGTACCCTGGCCCACGGGCTTGATCTCGTGGCCGCAGGTGGGACAGCCGAGCGGCATCGCCTGGTCGGCGCCACAGTGATGGCAGCGCAGGCGCTGCGATCGCAGGTGCACCGTGAGGCGCGCATCGCACTGCGGGCACGGCGCGATCCAGCCGCAGCCAGGACAGAACAAGGTCGGCGCGTAGCCGCGACGATTGAGGTAGATGAGCACCTGGCCCGCGGCCTCGAGGTGACGCGTGATGGCGAGCAGCGCCGGCCCTGCAAGCCCGGATTGCGCGGCATGCTGACGCAGGTCGATGAGGCTCATGCGCGGATGGCGCGCTTCACCGGGTCGCTCGGGGAGAATGAAGCGGATGTAGCGCCGCTCGCGCGCATTCTGCAGCGATTCCAGCGAGGGCGTGGCCGATCCGAGGATGACAGGCAGATCCTGGCGTCGCGCGCGCATGACCGCGAGGTCGCGCGCCGAATAGCGGAAGCCCTCCTGCTGCTTGTACGAGCCGTCGTGCTCTTCGTCGACCACGATGACGCCCGGGTGCGCGAGCGGCGTGAAGATCGCCGAGCGAGTCCCGATCACGATCGCCGCCTCACCGTTACGCGCGCGCCGCCAGGCGGCCAGCCGTTCGCCTTCGCTCAGGCTCGAGTGCAACAGGGCGAGCGGTGCCTCGAAGCGCTCGGCGAAACGCTGCACCAGCTGCGGGGTGAGCCCGATCTCGGGCACCAGCACCAGCGCCTGCTGTCCGCGAGCGAGCACCTCCGCGACGACTCGCAGGTAGACCTCTGTTTTGCCGCTCCCGGTCACGCCATCGAGGAGCCAGGTGCCGAAGCGTTCGCCGGCGCGCAGCACATCCGCGACGACCTGTGCCTGCGCGTCTGTCAGCGATGGGCCGGGGCGCGACGTCCACGTCTGCGGCTGTGCTGGCTCCGGGGGACTCGCGATCGACTCGACCCAGCCCTTGCGAACCAGCTGGCGCAAGGCGTCGCGCCAGCGCGGATCGCCGTGGGCGAGCGCCGCGGCTGAGAGTGCTCCGCCCGCCAGCTTCTCGAGCAACACGCGTTGGCGTGGCGCACGTGCGCCAAGCCCTGTCATGCCCTCCCGACCATTCTCGGAAAGCTGCCAGCGCTCTTCGATCTCATCGAGCGGGCGGCCCAGCCGCAGCAGCAGGGGCAGCGCGGCGCTGATCACCTCGCCGATCGGATGGTGGTAGTAGTCGGCAGCCCACTCGAGAAATCCGAGCATCGCGGTATCGAACACGGGCTCGGCATCGACGAGCTCGAGCGCCGGCTTGAGCTTGTGTGGCGCAACCCCGGATCGCTCGGCGACCTCGAGCAGCAGGCCCGTGATCCGGCGGCGCCCGAAGGGGATGCGAACCCTCTTGCCCGGCGCCAGCGACGATGACGCGCTGTCTGCCGGTGCCAGGTAGTCGAAGGCGCGGCGCAAAGGCGTGTCGATGGCGACACGCAGGATCGGTCGAACGGATCGGTTTTCCACAAAACCTGTGGGTAAGTCTGTGTACGAACTGGGCCGGGAGCTCTTAAGTGAGCGTGGCACAGGGCGCTCGCATTGCATTGGCCATTTTTTGAGCGAATGGCAAGTAACCAAACCCGATCAAGGTCTTAGGCTCCCGGCCGCAGGGGACTTTGTGAAGGGTTCATCAAAATGTCATATGCGGTCGCGCTTCGTGTGCGTAAGTCAATGATTCGGACGGTTTTATGGTTAGCGCCGAAGCGTCAACGCGAGCGCGGGTGCGACGTTATAACCGCTAGCCCGGCTCGCGTCGATGCGCGCGCGCCTGCGCACTCAATCGGGGAGGGAGTTCGGTCCATGATCAGCTGCTCTGCTACGCTGCCCGCCGCTCTCGCCGCGCTGCTCGCGCAGGAGCCGGCGCGTACTCCGAAGGAGGCGGTCCTGGATCAGTCCCGTGAGCTGGAGCGATTCCTCGCGAGTGTCGAGCGTCGCGCGTTCAAGGTCGCTGAGATTGCCGTGCGCAACGCCGATGACGCACTCGACATCGTCCAGGATGCGATGCTGCAGCTCGCACGACGTTATGCGAGCCGCCCCAGCGCCGAATGGACACCGCTCTTCTACCGGATCCTCAACAACCGCATCCGCGACTGCCAGCGGCGCCGCACCGTGAGGTCCCGCGTCATGGCGTGGTTGCCGGTGAAGTTGCACGAGGACGAGGAGTTGCCGGACCCGATCGAAACCGCGCCCAGTGCCGGTCCCGGACCGCGAGAGCAGCTGCAGGCCGACGAGGCGATTCGCGAGCTGGAGCGCGCCGTCGCTGAGCTGCCGCAACGGCAGCAGCAGGCATTCCTGCTGCGCAATCTCGAGGGACTGGACGTGGCCGCCGCGGCGCACGCGATGGGCTGCTCGCAGGGGAGTGTGAAGACGCATTACTTTCGCGCCCTGCAGGCGCTGCGTGAACGACTCGGAGAGTTCTGGTCATGAAAGCACACAACAACGAAGACGAAGCTTTCGAAGCGCGCGCGCGCGAGCTGCTCGAGGAGAGCACGAATCGCATCGACGGCAACGTGCGCTCACGTCTGACCCAGGCGCGCTTCGCAGCCGTTGAAGAAGCCAGGCGGGCGCGACATTCGTTGCGGTGGCGGGCCTGGGTCCCGGCCGGAGCGCTGGCCGCGGCGGCGGCGGTCGCGGTCGTGCTGTGGACCAGCCAAGCGCCGGCGCCGGGGGCGCAGAGCCCGCTCGACGACCTGGAGATCGTCGCCGACGGAGAGAACTTTGAGCTGCTCGAGAATCTCGACTTCTACGAGTGGGTGTCCACGCAGGATCCCACTGACATCGGGTAGTGCATGAGGCGAGTGTCGTGGTACCTGGTCTCGATCTTTCTTGCAGCGGCTCTTCAGCCGCTGCGGCTGCCGGCCGAGGAGCAGCCGGGCGTGGATTCAGACTTCCTGGAGTTCCTGGGCAGTCTCGACAGCGACGATGTGGCCTGGAGCGCTTACCTGTCGACTGCGGACGCCGCGCCCGCCAGCGCCTCGACCGTCAACGACACGAAGCCGACCAAAGCTCCGAAGCCAGTCAAGCCAGCCGAGAAGGGCGTGTCGGAAGGTGAATCGAAATGAGCGGCAGGTGCTATGCGTTGATCATGACGGCGCTGCTCGCGCTTGGCGCGCCGTCGTTCGCTGCGGCGGCTGACGAGCCCGCCAACGCAGCCCCGGTGCCGTGGAGCTCGCTCTCCAGCGAGCAGCACGATCTCCTGAAGCAATTCTCCGGAACCTGGGAGCAGCTGCCGCCGGAACGCCAGCAGGCACTGTCACGCGGCAGCCAGCGCTGGCTCACGATGACGCCGGAGCAGCGCGCGCAGGCCAAGGGTCGCTTCGCCCGCTGGCAGGAGCTCACACCGGAGCAGCGCAAAGTGATTCGCCAGCGCTGGCACCAGTTTCAGTCGCTGAGCCCTGAAGAGCAGCAGCGGGTGCGCGATAATTTCGAACGCTTTCGCGATCTCACACCCGAGCAGCGGCAGAGACTGCGCGAACGCTGGCAGCGCCTCACGCCCGAGCAGCGCCGCGAGCTCCGCGAGACGCTGCGCCAGCACCGCCAGCAGGCGCCGCGGCCGGAAAAACCGACGGGTCGCTAGAAAGGCGGCCCGCGATCGCGGGCCGCCGCTCATCCGGAAGGACTTTCAGCTCGACGGTGCCGCAGCTGGCGGCACCTGCATGCCGAGCGAGGCCATCACCTGCGCACCTTTCTCGTGTACGGCCTTGGCCTTGGCTACCGCATCTTCAACGTTGCCGGAATTGAAGGATTGCGTCGCGGCGCTCAACAGGTTCTTCATCTCGTCCAGTCCCGATTTCGCCGCCTCGAACGTGGCCTGGTCGAGATTCTTCGGCAGCTTCTTGCTCTTGGAGAGCATGTCGACGCGGCTCTGGATCGCGTCCACCATCTTGGGCAGGTCGCCGCTCATCGAATTCCACGTGTCGGTGAGCGCGGCGATGGCCTGGTCCTTGGCGGCCTTCACCTCGGTGCCGAGCTCCGTCACCTTCGCCGGCAGATCCTTCGCCGCGGCCAGCGCGCCCTTGTAGTCGTTCTTCTCGAACAGCGCCTTCGCCGCGTCGATCGAGTCCTGCGCTTCCTTGTACTTGTCCGGCAGGTACTTCTGAGCATCCACGCTCATCGCGTCCAGTGCGGTCTCCGCCTGCGAGATCGCGGCCTGGGCCGGCTCCTTGTAATTTGTGCACGCGCCCACCAGCGCGGCGAGAATTGCCAGGAACGCAAGGTTCAAGAACCTCTTCGCGTACATGAATGCCACTCCTCGGTGCATCGTTTGGTTTGATTGCAGCGACGGGCTCATCGCCCGTTCACGGTATTCGCAGCTTCTGACCGACCTGAATCTTGTTGGGATCCTCGAGGATGTCGCGGTTGGCTGCGAAGATCTGCGGATAGAGCTGTGCGTCGCCGTAGTATGCCTGCGCGATCTTCGACAGGGTGTCGCCCTTCTTCACCACGTGGTACTGCGCGTAGGGATTGTCGGCGCCGGAACCCGTGGAATTGCTCTTGTCTTCCATAGGCGCTGCTCCAGGCTGCAAGCGGGAGAGGCAGACTACTCCCATTGCACGGCAGGCGCGAGACGTACCAAGGTGCACGTCTGCGGCACCGCATCGGTCGGCGCAGGGGCTTAGAGGTGCGCTCGGACTTTCTTGAGCACCGCCCGCGGGTCGCTCAGCACCTCGCTGTCCCAGAGCCAGAGCACCCGGTAGCCGAGCGATTCGAGGAAGCGCTTGCGCTCATTCTCGGCACCAAGACCCAGCACCTGCTGTGCGCCGACGAGCTCGATGATCAGCGCCTGCTCCACGCAGATGAAGTCGACCACGAACGGGCCGATGGCGTGCTGGCGCCGGAAGCGCAGGCCCTTCAGGCGACGCGAGCGCAGCAGCCACGAGAGACGGTGCTCGGCGTTGTCGCGCCGGACCCGCCGCGCTCGATCCGTGAGCAGCTGCAATCCCATGGCGGCACGCTAACCTGCCGCGCCTGGCGGCGCAGCCCGCATTTTTCGTCACTCGTTGCAGATTGGCCCGCGATCTAGATTTCGTTGGCGCGCGCGAAACGTGCGATGTGATCGGCCGCGCGGAACGCGAGCGCCTGGATGGTCATCGTCGGTTGGCCGCGGCCGGAGGTGACGAAGCTGCTGCCGTCGCAAAGGAAGAGATTGCGCACCTCGTGCGCGCGATGGAACTTGTCGACCACGGAGTGCGCCGGGTCGTTGCCCATGCGGCAAGTTCCCAGCAGGTGCACGCTGAACGTCTGTTCCCTCACCGGTACCTTGCCGACACGCAGCGCGCCCGCCGCGTCGAGGATTTCGGCGGCCCTTTCGCCCAGCCAGCGCGAGCCCGCCATGTCATCGGCATGATCGCGATACGTCACCCGCATCGCGGGCACGCCCCAGGCGTCCTTGAGCTCCGGATCGATGCTGACGCTGTTGGCAGCGACGGCCAACGAAGTGTTGTGCGTGTAGCTGACCAGCGAGCGTGAGAACTCCTCGATCCGCGCCTTGAAATCCGCGCCCCAGCGCGGGGCGCCTTCCTCTTCGCGCAGCGCCCAGAACATCGGCTGCGGGCCGATGCGCGCATCGATACCGCCGCCGCCATAGAAGCCGCGCTTCGGATCCGTGTCATAGAAGTCGTGCACGATGCGCGTGACCTGGGCGCTCTTGTATTCGTTGAGCGGATGTTCGAACACGGCGCCAAGCTCCTGGCCGCTGTTGAACATGAGGTACTTGCCCACGAGGCCGCTCGAGTTCGCGAGCCCGTCGGGGAAGCGACTGCTCGCCGAATTGAGCAGGAGCCGCGGCGTCTCGGCGCCGTTGGCGCACACCACGACCGCGCGCGCCTTCTGGAAGCGCTCGCGTTTTTCCCGGTCGTAGTAGGTGACGCCAGTGACCCGGCCTTTCGCGTCGGTCGGCAGGTTGAACACGTAGCTCTCGGCGCGCACTTCGCAGCGCCCGGTCGCCTCGGCCTCCGGGATCATCGTGTAGAGCGAAGAGGACTTCGCCATCACCTCACAGCCGTAACCCATGCAGAAGCCGCAGTGCACGCAGCTCGGGCGACCGCGATACGGCACCGAATTGATCGCCATCGGCGCGGGAAACGGGTGCAGGCCGAGCTTGCGCGCGCCGCGCTCGAACAGCACGCCCGATGATTTCACCGGCAATGGCGGCATCGGGTAGGGCCTGGAGCGCGGCGGATCGAACGGGCTCGCGCCTGCGAGCCCGGAAACGCCGACCTCCCACTCAACCTTCGTGTAGTAAGGCTCGAGATCCGCGTACGTGATCGGCCAGTCGTCGAACCCGGTGCCGGCGATCGATCCGAGCCGGCTGCGCTCGATGAAGTCGATCTCGTGGAAGCGCCAGTAGTTCGCCGTGAAGTGCACGCTGCTGCCGCCGACGCGGCGTGCATATATCAGCGCGTTGATATCCCGGGTGCGCTCGGCCTTGTGATCCGGGTCCGGGCGAAAGGTCTGCGGCGACTGCACCGGATCGTTGACAATACCGTTGAGCACCCAGTACTTGAACTCATCGTGTTCCCAGTCACTCGCATGCCAGTGCGGACCCTGCTCGAAGAGGACCACGCTGAACCCGCCTTGCGACAGCTCGCGCGCCATGACGCCGCCCGCGGCGCCCGAGCCCACGACCGCGAAATCCACGGTCTCATTGAGACGATAGGTGCGCGCGCTCACGACTTGTCGCCGGCCTTCGTGTAAGGGACGAAGCCGGGGTAGTCACGATCGTAGTAGCCGAAGGGCGGCGAGAAGACGTGCTTGTCCTCGAAGCCGATCAGCTTCCAGCCGATGCCGTCCCTGTTGCCGCCGTACTTGGGGCTCGACAGGAGCCCGGCGACGGTGAGGAAGCGCAGCCAGCCGAAGAACGGCGTGGTCTCGATAGTGCTGAGGTAGGCATGCTGTTGCGCCTCCGAAAGCGCCGCAAAGGCGGTGCCGCCGTTGGCGGACTTACAACCCATGCGGAATTCGGTGAGCCCCTTGCGAAAGTCCGGCGCCTGGTTCGCGAAGGAGCCGGCGAAGACTGCATCCACGAAGTAGACGACGTGCGCCTCGCGCGCACCGGGCGTGTCGCCGCTCGGGATGATCTGTGTCGTGAAGGCCTCGACGTCGGCGGCTTCATCGGCCGCCAGGAATTTGAACGTGCCCGTGCCCGCGGCCGCACTCTCGTGCGCGTCATGAGCAGCGGCCGTGATCTGCGGCCAGTGCGCCATGAGCCAGCCCGCGCTCAGTGTTGCAGCGGAAGTTCCCAGGAATGAGCGGCGCGATGCCAGGGCGGACGAATCGCTTGCGGACATGGTGGCTTCTCCGAGGCTCAGTGCCTTCAGGGATGAGGAGTGGGCGCGTAGGCGATGCACTCGATTTCAAGGCGACCGCCCATCGCGAGGCCGTTCACGCCGAGCGCGCTGCGCGCCGGGTAGGGCGGCTTGAAATACTGCTTGTAGATCTCGTTGAACCTGGCCCATTCGCCGATGTCGGCGAGGAACACGGTGCACTTCACCACGTCCGCCATCGTGCGGCCGTTGCGCTCGAGCACGGACTTGATGTTCTCGAGCGCCTGGCGCGCTTCAGGCTCCATGCCGCCGGGCACGAGCTTGCGGGTCGCCGGGTCGACGCCCATCTGTCCGGCGAGGAACAGGATGCTGTTGACACGCACCGACTCGGAGAACGGCAGGTCGCGCTGCTGGGCGGCGAAATCCGGCTTCGAAGCGGCCGGTTGCGGGGTTGGCGTGGAGCACGCTGTGAGCAGGGTCGCGAGAGCGACCATGAACGAGACTGGGACCTTCATCGCTTCCTCCCGTGTCCGATCTTATTCGACGGCCTTCACCGCCTGGATCAGCTGGCTGACCGCAGCCTGGCCGTCGCCGTACAGCATGCGTGTCTGGTCGAGGTAGAACAGCGCGTTCTCGATGCCCGAAAAGCCCTGCCCCTGCCCGCGTTTGATCACGATCACGTTCTTGGCCTTGTCGGCATTCAGGATCGGCATGCCGTAGATCGGGCTCGAGCGGTCGTTCCTCGCCACCGGGTTCACCACGTCGTTGGCGCCGATGATGAGCGCCACATCCGCCGTCTCGAACTCGGCGTTGATCTCGTCCAGGTCCGCAATGAGATCGTACGGCACACCGGCCTCGGCCAGCAGCACATTCATGTGGCCCGGCATGCGACCGGCGACCGGATGGATCGCGAAACGCACGGTGACGCCTCGTTCCATCAGGAGCTGCGTCAGCTCCCACACCTTGTGCTGAGCCTGCGCCACCGCCATGCCGTAGCCGGGCACGATGATCACTTTCTGCGCGAACGCCATCATCACGCCGACATCGGCCGCCTCGATGGGCTTGAGACTGCCTTGCACTGCGCCACTGGCTGCGGCAGCAGACTCGCCAAAGCCGCTGAAGAGCACGTTGCCGAGCGAGCGGTTCATGGCCCTGGCCATCAATTGCGTGAGCAGCGTGCCGGCGGAACCCACGACGGTGCCGGCGATGATCATCGCCGCGTTATTGAGCACGAAGCCTTCGAAGCCGACCGCGAGGCCGGTGAGCGCGTTATAGAGCGAGATCACCACCGGCATGTCGGCGCCGCCGATCGGCAGCGTCATGGTGATGCCGAGTACCAACGCCAGCGCGAAGAATACGATGACGATGTTGGACGATGCATTGATGTCGAGCGCGATGAAGCCGCCCGCGACCAGCGCGATCACGACCAGGATCATGTTGATCGCCTGCTGGCCGCGGAACCGCAGGCTCCGTTTGATCAGGCCCTGCAGCTTGCCGAATGCGATCAGGCTGCCGCTGAACGAGACCGCACCAATCAGGCCGCCGAGCACCGCGAGGCTGACGGTTGTCGTGGCATGCGTCTCCCCGCGAAACAGTTCGACCGCCGCGATCGCGGCCGCGGCGCCGCCACCCATGCCGTTGTAGAGCGCGATCATCTGCGGCATGTCGGTCATCGCGACGCGCTTGCCGGTCCACCAGGCGAGCACGCCGCCGATGAAGATGGCGCTGACAATGAGGAGATAATTGCCGGCGATCTGCGGCGCGAGGAAGGTGATCAGCGTCGCAACCAGCATGCCCCAGCCGGCCCAGATCACCCCGCTCTTCGCCGTCACCGGCGAGCTCATGCGCTTCAGGCCCATGATGAAGAGAAACGCAGTCAGCAGGTAGCTCGCGTTGACGAGCAGACCTGCGACCTGCGGATGCAGCGCGGGGATCATCGCTTTTTCTCGCCGCTCGCCTTGAACATCTGCAGCATGCGCTCGGTGACGACGTAGCCGCCGACCGCGTTGCCGGCGGCGAGCACCACGCCGAGGAAGCCGATCACCGTGCCGAGCGTCGAGGTGGCCTCTCCGAGCGCCACCATCGCGCCGACCAGCACGATGCCGTGCACGAAGTTCGAGCCCGACATGAGCGGCGTGTGCAGGATCACCGGCACGCGCGAGATCACTTCATAGCCGGTGAATGCGGCCAGCATGAAGATGTAGAGGGCGATGATGCCGTCGATCATGACTCCACCATTTTGCGGGTTGCCTCGTGTCGGATCGCGCCGTCGTGCGTGAGGCACGATTGTGCGAACACCTCGTCGTTCCAGTCGATCTTGAGCTCGCCCTTGTCGATCGCGGGCTTGAGAAAGTTCAGAAGATTGCGCGCGTACATTTCGCTCGCGTGGTAGGGAAGCGTGCTCGGCAGGTTCACCGGCCCGACGATCTTGACGCCGCCGTGCTGCACGGTCTCGCCCGCGCGTGTGAGCTCGCAGTTGCCGCCGGATTCCGCGGCGACGTCCACGATGACCGCGCCCGGCTTCATGCGCTCGACGGCGGCGCGCGGAATGATTCGCGGCGCCTTGCGGCCCGGGACCGCGGCGGTCGTGATCACGACGTCCGCCACCGCGATACGCTGCTCCAGAACCTCCTGCTGCTTGCGTTTTTCCTCGTCGGTGAGCTCGCGCGCATAGCCGCCCGCGCCCTCGGCGCTGACGCCCGTTTCGACGAACTTGGCGCCGAGCGACTTCACCTGGTCGCGCGTCGCGCTGCGCACGTCGTAGGCCTCGACCACGGCACCGAGACGGCGCGCACTTGCGATCGCCTGCAGTCCCGCGACGCCAGCGCCGATCACCAGCACCTGTGCAGGCCGGATGGTTCCCGCGGCGGTGGTCAGCATCGGGAAGAATCTGTCGAGCGTGCTGGCCGCGATCAGCACCGCCTTGTAGCCTGCCACCGCCGCCTGGGAAGACAGCGCGTCCATCGATTGCGCACGCGAGATGCGCGGTACGAACTCCATGGCAAAACTCGTGATGCGCCGCTCGCGCAGCGCTCGAACCACTTCGCCGCGTTGATGCGCGTGCATGAAGCCGATGACGACACTCCCCTGGCGCAGCGCCGCAATCTCCTCGAGCGTCGGCGGCTGGACCTTGAGCAGGACATCCGCGGCCTGCAGCACCGACTGAGCGGACGGCGAAATCTCCGTGTTCTTGAACGCAGCGTCGGGAAACTGGGCGGCAGAGCCAGCACCCTTCTCGAGGATCACCCGGGCGCCGAGTGCGGCAAATTTGCCCGCGACCTCCGGGACCAGGGCCACGCGCGACTCATCGGGCGCAACCTCTTTGAGCGCGCCAATCACCACTGGCATGTCGCCTCCAAGGGGAACCTGGCGCACCTGTGGTCACGAAACCACGGCAGCCAAACTTTGTCTTTAACTTTGAACGGCTTGCGGCGTTGAATTATTGCACAGTAGTGCCGTATCTTACACGCCGGTCCCGGGTAGGATCGGCACGGAGCATGAGCAAGGTCGAAAGCAAGACGTCGGTCTACGAATGGGACGATGAGCGAACACTCGTCGTGCCGGCTTCCCAGCGCGCGCTCTCACAACAGGTGCTGCGCACGGACGTCGCCGGCATGCCGCTCGAATGGATCGACTACCGCGAAGCCGCACGCCTCTACCACATGGACCAGGTGGCGTATTCGGCGGGGAGTCTGCTGTACCGGCTCTTCGGCGGGACCAATGCGCGCAGCGGCCAGCGCACCTGCGTCGCGGTCAACTCGATCATCGCGACCATCGGCCATTCCCATAATCCCGGGAACCTGCGCGGCGATTACACGCCGCCGCTCAACAACCAGACCCTGTTCAGGCGCGACGGCCAGATCTGCATGTATTGCGGCATGCGCTTCCCGGTGTCGCAGCTGTCGCGCGATCATATCCGTCCGTTCAGCCAGGGCGGCGGCGATACCTGGACCAACGTGGTGGCCGCCTGCCGGCGCTGCAACAACGCCAAGGCCTCCCGCACGCCGGAGCAGGCCAAGATGCAGCTGATCGCAGTGCCATTCACGCCGACCTATGCGGAATACATCTACCTCAAGGGCCGGCGTGTGCTCGTCGACCAGATGGAGTACCTGCGCGCACATTTCCCGCGCTCAAGCCCGCTGCACGATCGCCTGCAGCGCTGGCACGCCTGACGGTGCCGGGTCGCGGTTTCGCGGTTGTTCACAAAACGTGGGGGAGGCCGCAGGTTCTGCTGAACAACCGCGAAACCGC
>DATBIF010000022.1:0-4677 GCA_036557045.1 Steroidobacteraceae bacterium | reverse complement strand
ATCCTGCGCATGCGACTCGCCAAGCACGGCTACGAGATCGTGGCGGCGGGCGGCGGCAAGGAAGCGCTCGCGAAAGTCCGCGAGCTCCTCCCCGATCTCGTGCTGCTCGATGTGATGATGCCCGAGGTCGACGGCATCGAGGTGTGTCGCCGCCTGCGCGCCGACACTTCCCTGCCCTACATCCCGATCGTGTTGCTCACCGCCAAATCGGAGCCGAGCGAGATCGTCACGGCGCTGGAGGCGGGCGGCGATGAGTACCTGACGAAGCCAGTTGATCCGGGCGCGCTGGTCGCGCGCGTCAAGTCGATGCTGCGGATCAAGGCGTTGCAGGACACGGTCCGCGAGCAGACCGAGCAGCTGCAGGCCTCGAATCGCAATCTCGAAGAGCGCGTGGCTGCGCAGGTCGCGGCGCTCGAGCGCCTCGGACGACTGAAGCGCTTCTTCTCGCCCCAGCTCGCCCGGCTGATCGTGGAAGGCGGCGCCGAGGATCCGCTCAAGAGTCACCGGCGCGAGGTGACCGTGGTCTTCATCGACCTGCGTGGCTTCACGGCGTTCGCGGAGACGGCCGAGCCCGAGGAACTGATGGGCGTGCTGCGCGAATATCACGGCGAAATGGGCCGCGTGATCCTCGCTCATGAGGGCACGCTCGAGCGCTTCGCGGGCGACGGCATGATGGTGTTCTTCAATGACCCGGTGCCGGTTCCCGATGCCCCGGCGCGCGCGGTGCGGATGGCGCTGACGATGCACGAGAGACTTGCGCCGCTCGCGCAGACGTGGCGCAAGCGCGGCTACGATCTCGAGTTCGGCGCCGGCATCGCGCAGGGCTACGCGACGATAGGCGCCGTGGGCTTCGAGGGCCGGATGGACTATGGGGCGATCGGCACGGTGACCAATCTCGCCGCGCGTCTGTGTGGCGAAGCAAAGCCCGGGCAGACGCTCATCTCGCAACGCGTCCTCGCATCCGTCGAGGATCTCGTCGAGGTCGAGCCGATGGGAGAGCTGCAGCTCAAGGGCTTTCACAAGCCGGTTCCCACCTACAACGTCCTGCGCGCCCGCAAGTCCGCCGCCCCGGGCAACGCCGCGGCAGCCGCGGCCTCGCCCGCCTCGTAGGAAAGCTCCGCAGAGCTTCCCTCCGGTTCAGAACGTCGCCACCACCAGCACGCCCGGTCCGGGCGCCGAAGTGATGTAGCTGCACCGACCCGGGGCGCGCCGCACATATTCGAGCGCCTCCGCATCGCTGCCGCTCACCGTCGGCGGGTTCACTCCGTCCCGGAACGACTTCTTGGTCCACGCCGTCAGGTATTTCGCATAGTCCATGCGCAAGACCTTCTCGAGGAACGTGGCCCGCGCCGCGCTGTTGTCAGCCGGCAGGAGTCGTACCTGGCCCGCGAACTGTTTCTCGCCGAGGAACACATCCCTGAGGTCGGCCGGCGAGAGCGTGACCGACGGGTGGCAGATGATGTAGAGGTCCTCTGCGCGACCCGCGACCGGAAGGTTCGCGAGCGCGAGCGCAGCGAGGAGCGGCAAGAGCGCCCGACGCAATACGGACCGTGCGCTTTCTTTTCTAGAAGCGTATCGCATATTGCATCAAGGCCTCTTCGTACGTGTCGATGTCACGGTCGGTAACGTGGGTCTGCGCAATCTCGAGCTTGAGCGCCGACGACCAGTCGAGGTCGTAACGCAGGCCGAGCGCGGTTCGGTAGTAGGAATTGCCGAAACGTTGCGCGGAGAAGTAGTGATCGGTCTGGTCGAGGTCCGCACGCTCGTAACGCGCGTACGGCGTCCACAGGCCCGCGCGGTACGCAAGCTGGATGAACCCCATGTTGCTGTCGTGATTGCCCGTCGTACCCGAAAGGTCCTTGTTATCGAACCAGTAGTACTCGGCCATGTTCTCCCAGCGATCAGTGTCGTACACCGCGTAGACACCGTAGTTGTTGACGCGCGTCAGGTTGCGCGCCACGAGATCGTCCTGGACCTTGGTGCTGAAAGCGCTCAATCCCACCCGGAAGCCATCCAGGGAGCTCGGCAGGAATCCGACGTTGCCGCCGTAGAGCGCATCGCCATGCGCGTTGCCCGCGTTGTTCGAGTCGATCACGCCGCCCACGATGCGCGGCGCGTTGGCGACATAGACGTCGTAGGTCAGCCGCCCCACATCCATCCGGTCGACGCCCTGCAGCCACAGTCCCACCGCGTGCGCCGGCATGACGCCGCCCGTCGTTTCGAACTGCACGACTCCCGGACGGCGCAGCGCGGTCGAGATCTGCTGGCCGTGGTGGAACGCGGTGTTGTAGTAGCCGTACGGCGTGTGGAAGCGGCCAAGCCAAAGTGTCGTCGCGTCCGCGAACTGGTAGCCGAGTTGCGCACGCTCGAGCGCGGTGACGAGCTCGCCGTTGGTCCCGATCTTGAAGTTGAGCTCGAACAGCGAACGCGTACGCTCGCCGAGCTGCGGCGTGAGATAGAAGTCGACCGAGCCGACCGCCGCGCCGTGCAGGTTCGGATTTACAGGGTTGCGCGTCCCGGCGCCGACGTCCGCGAACCCGTGCAGCGGCAGGCCCATGTCGTCATGGCGCGCTGCGTTCGCAGCCGTGATCGCAGCGACCTCGTTTTCGAGCGAGGCGAGCCGCTGATCCTGCGCGGTGTCGGGCGTCGCCCCCGGCGCGGCACCCGGAGTGGGTGTCGCAGGGGCAGCGCCGGGTGCGGCCGCGGCGGCGGTACCTGTCGCCCCTCCCGGCTGCACCTGGTCCATGCGCGCTTCCAGCTCACGCACTCGCGCCGTGAGCTGGTCGATGGCCTTCAGGCTCGCTTCGAGCTGACTCTGAAGTTGAGCGACCTGTTGCGCATCTGCCGCAGCGTGCGCCGGGCTGAACACGGCACAGGTCAACGTGAGTACTGCGAGGCCGCAGAGCGACCTCGCAGTGGACTTTGCACTAGGCATGATCGGTATCCCTCGTTACTCGACTTTGTCTGCGTTCTTCGTCGGCAAAGGTGCCGAGCCGGGTGAAGCGTCGTGCGACTGCGCGGTGGCGGTGGTGTACTCGGCGGCAATCTCCCCCTGTTCATCGACGACGACGATGCGAAATTCATGCATCACGTGCCGCTCGTATTTCCAGAATGGAAACCCGAGGCGGCGGGCGAACTGCTCCGTGCTCGCCGGGGTGCCGCTCAGGAAGTGCCAGTTCTCGCGGTCCAGGCCGCGAGTGCGTCGATACTGCTGCCAGGTCCCGGGATCGTCGACCGTGGGGTCGTAGCCGACGATGACGAATTCGGCGGCAATCCCGCTCGCGTCGGCCTCGTGCTGCAGCTCCCGCAGTCGCGCCATGGTCATCGGACAGATGCGGCGGCATGAGGCGTACGCCATCGTCAAGTAGACACGCCGGCCGCTGAAGTCGGAAAGGCTGACGTCGCGCCCCTGGTCGTCCTGCCAGTGCTGCGGCAACTGCGCGAGCACACCGCTCCCCGACAGGCATTCGCCGCCGATAAGGATACCGAGCAGGAGAATGAGACTGGCCGTGAAACGCGCGTGGGACCGCACTGTGGTTTCGCGCATCAGAGCTCTCGTTGTGGTTCGTCGAGTGCGGCCGCTATTCAGCGGCCGAAAGCCGGCGCTGTCAAGGATTGCGTCAACCCATTGACAGGGGTCTGTAAAGACGGCACGCATCATCGCACCCGCAGCTGGCGGATCACGAAGCCGGCTCGCGGGAACCGTCAGACAGACGGACTTCAAACCCGGACCGCGGATCTCGAAACCCGCAACCGTTGCATCTGTGTCAACGCGTTGACAGAGAAGCGGCGCGATCCGGCGCACGATCAACCCGCAGCTGGCAGAACCCAGCCAGTTGGCAGAAGGCAGCTTCAATCAACTTAACTTGAGGAGACGACAATGAGCTTCTACACCAATTCATCGATACTCAGGTCATCCGTGGCGGCCGCGGCGGCTGTGACGATCACTTCCCTGATCCTCGGCAGCTTCCACGCCTACATCGGATACATGGAACGCAATGCACCGCAGGCGCAGACGGCGCAGGTCGAAACTGGCACGACTTTCGACACAGCCATGCTCAACGGTTGACATCGTGTTCGGCAAGCAGGGCTCGGCGGCGCTGGCGCACTAGGAATCTCGCTCCTTCGATTCCCACAGACGCCACGCCGCACGTGCCACCCGCGCAACCGCAACCCCTCCCCCACTGATCGGCACCTGGCCCGCCCGAGCGGGTCGCCGAACGCCCCTCCCGGCACCTCCATTCCAGCCTCCAGGTATCGTGCACGCACCGAGAATGCGTGATGATATGAGGTATGCATCGCTCTGAATCGACCCTGCGCCGGGGTAACGGCCATTCCTTGCTGGTGCGTCGGGTCAACGACGCAAGCAGCGCCTTCCAGTTCCTGGCTGCGATCTGCACCCTGCTGCTGATCTCCACGGCGGCCTGGGCCGACTCGCCGTACCGGTTCACCGCTCCGCACCGCATCGTCGCCGTTGCGGACGTGCACGGCGCGTATGCGGAGTTCGTGACGGTGCTGAGCGAGGCCGGGATCATCGACGACGCCCAGCACTGGCGCGGCGGCGACACGCAGCTCGTCAGCTTGGGCGACCTGCTGGACCGTGGTCCGGATGCCCGTAAAGTCCTTGACCTGCTGATGCGCCTCGAGCAGGAGGCGCCCAAGGCCGGCGGCGCCGTG
>DATBIF010000021.1:0-22949 GCA_036557045.1 Steroidobacteraceae bacterium | reverse complement strand
AGGCGTACGCGCGCATGGAGGACCTGGTGTTCGAGGAGCGCAGTGACGCGATTCACTGAGCCATGAGGCGACTGCACCGCCTGCCAATCAATCACCGCGGCCGGCTCCGCGGTTTTCATTTTTTTGACGGACTGCGAAGTTCACAGCCTGCATGACGGCAAACCTGGTCATCGTGGAGTCGCCCGCCAAGGCGAAGACCATCAAGAAGTACCTCGGCAAGGAGTACGAGGTGCTCGCCTCGTACGGCCACGTGCGCGACCTCGTGCCGAAGGAAGGCGCGGTCGATCCCGAGCACAACTTCCGCATGCAGTACCAGCTGATCGAGCGCAACGAGAGGCACGTCAATGCCATCGCGCGCGCGCTGCGCAAGGCGAAGGCGCTGTACCTGGCGACCGACCCGGACCGCGAGGGCGAAGCGATCGCCTGGCACCTGCACGAGATCCTGAAGGAACGCGGCGATCTCAACGGCAAGGACGTGCACCGCGTCGCCTTCTACGAGATCACGCGCAACGGCATCCGCGAGGCCATCGATGCCCCTCGCGACCTGTCGCGCGACCTGGTGAACGCGCAGCAGGCACGGCGTGCGCTCGACTACCTGGTGGGCTTCAACCTCTCGCCGCTGTTGTGGAAGAAGGTGCGGCGCGGACTCTCCGCGGGGCGCGTGCAGAGCCCGGCGCTGCGCCTCATCTGCGAGCGCGAGGAGGAGATCGCCGCCTTCAAGGCGCGCGAGTACTGGACCATCGAGGCGCTGGGCGAGCACACGGCGCAACAGTTCCCGCTCAAGCTGGTCGAGTACCAGGGTCAGAAGGTCGAGCAGTTCTCGTTTCAGAACGCCGCGCAGGCACATGCAGTCGAGCGCACGCTGCAGGACGCCGCGCATGGCAACCTCAGGGTGCTGCAGATCGATCGCAAGCAGCGCCGGCGCAATCCGGCGCCACCTTTCACGACTTCCACTCTGCAGCAGGAAGCGGCCCGCAAGCTCGGCTTCGGCACGCAGCGGACCATGCGCCTCGCGCAGCAGCTGTACGAAGGCGTGGACATCGGCGATGGCGCGATCGGCCTGATCACTTACATGCGCACCGACTCGGTGAACCTCGCGGCGGAAGCCGTGCAGGAGATCCGTGCCACGATCACGCGCCTGTATGGCGCCGACAGCGTTGCCGAAGAGCCGCGTATCTACAAGACCAAATCGAAGAACGCGCAGGAAGCGCACGAGGCCATTCGCCCGACGACGCCGTCGCTGGTTCCGGCCGATCTCGAGGGGCGCATGGATCCGGACCAGCTGCGCCTCTACACGCTCATCTGGAAGCGCGCGATTGCGTGCCAGATGAGTCATGCGCTGTTCGACACCGTCGCGATCGACATGCTGGCGGGCGCCGACGGACCACAGCGGCACGTGCTGCGCGCCAACGGCTCCACGCTCGTGAAGCCCGGCTATATGGCGGTATACCAGGAAGACGTCGATGACAGCGCGCAGGACGAGAGTGATCGCATCCTGCCGGCGATGCAGGTCGGCGATGCAGTGAAGCTCCTCGAGGTGAAGCCCGAGCAGCATTTCACCGAGCCTCCGCCGCGCTACTCGGAGGCATCGCTCGTGAAGGCGCTCGAGGAGCACGGCATCGGCCGCCCATCGACCTATGCCTCGATCATCACGACGCTCAAGGATCGCGAGTACGTGGAGATGGACAGCCGCCGCTTCATTCCGACCGACATCGGCAAGATCGTCAACCGCTTCCTCACCAAGAACTTCCATCGCTACGTGGAGTACGGCTTCACCGCGCGCATGGAAGACGCGCTCGATGCGATCTCGCGCGGCGAAGAGGACTGGGTGCCGCTCATGCACCAGTTCTGGAAGCCGTTCATCTCGCAGGTGGAGCACACCGAGAAGCACGTGACGCGCGAGGAAGTGGCGCAGGCGCGCGAGCTCGGCGTCGATGCAGTGTCAGGCAAGCCGGTGAGTGTGCGCATGGGACGTTTTGGTCCATTCGTGCAGATGGGCACCAAGGACGATGCCGAGAAGCCGCGCTTCGCGGGCCTGAGGCCCGGCCAGAAGATGGACCACATCACGCTGGCCGACGCGATGGTGCTCTTCCAGTTGCCGCGCAATCTCGGCGAGACACCGCACGGTGAGCCGGTGCAGGCGAACATCGGCCGCTTCGGTCCGTACATCAAGTACGGCAGCAAGTACGTTTCGCTCAAGGAAGACGACCCCTACACGATCGAGCTGCCGCGCGCACTCATCGTCATCGAGCAGAAGAAGCAGGCGGACGCCAATCGCATCATCCGCGACTTTGCCGACGCGGGGATCCAGGTGCTGAACGGCCGCTATGGTCCGTACATCACCGACAAGACACGCAACGCCAAGATCCCCAAGGACCGCGAACCCAGGACGCTCTCGCTCGAGGAGTGCCGCGAACTGCTGGCGCAAGCGCCAGTACGCCGTGGCATGCGTGGCCGGTTCGGCAAGAAAGCCGCGGCGCCGGCAGCGGCAGCCGAGGCGCCGACGCCGGCCACCACTGACACTCAGGCGCTACCGGCAAAACGGTCGACCGCGAAAGTAAAATCGATTGGCAAGCCGGCTGCGGCTCCCGCAATCGCAAAGCCGGCAACGAAGGCGAAGCGCAACGCCCCCCGCAGGAAGAAGACCATGCAAAAACGCCCGCCTGCTCGCAAAGCAGGTTGACTCGCCCGACGAAGCCACGCACATCCGCATTCACACTGACGAGAACATCGAAGCTGGTGCTGATTATGTCCAGTCAGGGACGAACGGCTCCTGGCGCGGGATTGAATTCACCTTATTCGAGGAGTAGCTTCGGGGCGGGACCAACGGGCAAGGCTGAGCCGTCGCAAGACGGTGCGGCAACAGTTAGGCTCTTCCAGGCTCCGCAAGCCAAAGAAGCCGGATCGCCAGTACGGATCGAGCGAAACCGACGCGAACAACAACGGATGCGGCAGCAGGCGTAGGCGGCGCCCCATTCCTTCTTGATTCGCGGCAGCACTTCGCGCTGCGTGCCGCTTGCCTTCAACAGAACTCTAAGGGGATGCATTCCATGAAGCAGCGATCTCAGGCCTTGTGCCACAGGGCTGTCGCCGTATTGCTCGGCACGGCTCTCGGCATGGGCTCACTCTCGACGGCGTTCAGCTCCGAGCGCCTCAACCGCCCGGCGACTTCTCCCTCGACCAAGGTGGAAGTGTTCGTGCGCCTCAACACGCCATCAGTTGCCGAGCTCAACATCGCCTCGATGGACAGCACGGGCGCGATGGCGAGTGTCGCAGCGCAGAAGGCGCAGGCCGCACGGGTCGATGCACAGCAGGCGAGCTTCCGGCAGCAGCTCGCCGGCTTCCAGGCGCGCGAGCTCTCGCACCTGCGCGTCGGAGCGAACGGATTACGCGTCGTCGTGCCAGCGAGCGCGATCGACGGCATCCGCGCTCTTCCGGGCGTGCTGTCGGTCGGCCCGGTGGAAAAGCACGTGATGGACAACATCGAGAGCGTGCCCTCGATCGGCGCACCGAACGTGTGGGCCAATCTCGGCGTCAGGGGCGAAGGCGTGAGGATCGGTGTCATCGACAGCGGCATCGACTACCTGCACGCCAATCTGGGCGGCGCCGGCAACGCCGCCGACTACGCCACAAACGACAAGAATGTCGTCGAGGCGAATACGTTCCCGACGGCGAAGGTGGTCGGCGGTCACGACTTTGCCGGACCGGACTACGACGCCAACGATCCCGACAGTGTTCCGCAGCCCGATGACGATCCGCTCGACGGCAACGGGCACGGCAGTCACGTCGCCGGCACGATCGCCGGCATCGGCGTGCCGGGACGTATCGGCGCGGGCGTGGCGCCGGAAGCAAAGCTGTATGCCCTCAAGGTGTTCAATGATTCCGAAGGCTCGACCAACCTGACGTCGGACGCGATCGAATGGGCTCTCGACCCGAACCAGGACGGCGACATGAGCGATCACCTGGACGTGATCAACATGAGCCTCGGTTCACCGTTCGGCGAGCCCGCAGACCCATCGGCGATTTCCGCGCAGAATGCCGCGGAGCTCGGCATCATCGTGGTCACCTCGGCCGGCAATGAAGGCGATACGCCGTACGTCACCGGTGCACCGGGAGTGGCAGGGGCAGCGATCTCGACGGCCGCCATCACCCCGAAGGGCCAGAGCAACGGCCAGGCTACGGTCGACCAGCCCGCGAATCTCGCGGGCCCGAAGAACAGCGCCGAAGGCGCCGGCGCGGCGCGCTTCCGCGACCTTCCGCCGATCACCGATGCGCTGGTGGAAGCTGACCCGCTCGACGGTTGCGCGCCACTCAACAATGCCGCGGCCGTCAGCGGACATGTCGTCCTCATCATCCGCGGCGTGTGCAACTTCATCGTGAAGTACCAGGCGGCGCAGGCAGCGGGCGCCAGGGCACTGGTCGTGTATAACGACGGAGCCAACGCGACCCGCGTCGACCCGATCGTCATGGGCGGACTCGACTCTTCGATCACCGTGCCCGGGCTGATGATCAGTTCGACGGACGGCTTCGCGCTTGCGGACGTGACGACGACCGATGCCGCGAGCCCGGTACAGGTGACACTGCAGGCGGTGAAGAATCCCGCGACCGACGACCTGATCGCGAGCTTCAGCTCGCGCGGACCGGGGAGCGGCGCGCAGGCTTTCAAGCCCGATCTCTCGGCGCCGGGCACGGGCATCGTGTCGACGGGCGTGGGCACGGGCAACCTCGGCGCAGCCCTCGACGGAACGTCGATGGCCTCGCCGCATACTGCGGGCTCGGCGGCACTGCTGCATCAGCTGCATCCGAACCTGCGGCCGGCAGCCATCAAGGCACTGCTGCAGAACTCGACCGTGGACGTGAACCCGGCGGGTGACACGAGCCTTGCTCGCCAGGGCGTCGGCGCCATCCGCGTGGATGCTGCTGCGGCGCTCACGAGCTACGCGTCGCCGGGCGGCGTGTCGTTCGGGCGGCTCAACCCGCAGTTCCCGATTCACGTCGACCGGGACATCAAGGTGAACAACATGTCGCGCGTCCCGCGGCTGTTCATCGGCAAGCACGTCCCGCACCAGACCTATGACGGTGTGACGGTGTCCTGTCCGAAGTTCCTGTGGCTCGGCGGGCACGACGAGCGCAAGGTCGACATCGACCTGTTCTTCAATCCGTTCGCTTCGGCAGCGGCCGGCCAGTTCGACAGCGCGTCCATCAGCCAGGCGGAAGTCGATGGCTGGTGCGAGCTGAGCGACGGCAAGGACACGCTGCGCATCGGCTACCTGGCAGTCGTGGACGCGGCCTCGGGTGTGAGCAGTTCCGCTCGCTCGAAGGCGCAGGTGGACATCCGCAACAGCGGTCCCGCCGCGGGTATTGCCGAAGGCTTCACGCTGGTCGGCAGCGGCGGGAAGGGCGCCAAGCACACGTACAGCTCGATCTCGAAGCTGGGCGTGCGCCGCGGCGATCCGAATCTCTACTTCGGCCTGCCGGTGCTCGAGTTTGCAGTCACGGTGGATGAGTCCTGGGAGCATATCTCCAACCTCACCGTCGACCTGCAGCTCGATACCGACAAGGACGGCGTGGCCGATGTGGAGCTGGTGGCAGCCGACTGGACGGCTTTCCAGCCCTCGCCGCCCGCCATCATCGGCAACTACCTGACCGCGCAGTTCGACGCGACCGGCGGATTCCTCGACTGGATCGTGGATACGTGGGACTTCAACGACCGCGTGGTCATCCTGCCCTTCACCGCGGTGGATGGCGGCGGCCTCGTCCCCGACAGCTTCGATTACACGCTGACGCTGACGGATCGCCAGGGCGCGCAGGACGTGCAGACCGGAACGGTCGACATGGCCAACGAGATCGTTCCCGACGTCAACGGCTTCTCGCTCGGCAAGGGCGAGAAGGTGAGCGCCAACGTCACCTCGGGCAAGGGCAAGATGCTGTGGATCTTCCCGACCAACCCGGTGAAGGATCAGGAGGAAGTCGTGCAGGTCGATTCCAAGCCGAAGAAGGGGAACCCGCATTCGAACTCGAATCACAAGTTCGACCTGTTCCTCAAGCAGAGACATCACTAGCCCATCGGCAGCGACGACAGCAGGGCCACGCAAGTGGCCCTGCTTTTTTTCAGCCTGGCTTCACTGCTCTTCGATCGGCGGACACGCGAACGTGCGCTGCAGGTCGGTGTGATAGATGAATTGCCGGCCGCTCGCCGACAGCAGCAACTTGTAACCGCTCACGGGCTCGCGCACGTCGGTGGGCGCTACTCCGGGGCATCCCAGACTCGAGTCAGGCCATTGCGCCGGCGTCATGCCGATGAGGCGCACGTCCTTGGTCTCGACCCCGAGCTTCGCGTGCAGATCAGCGCGCGCGTCCTCGACGACCTTGTCGAGGTTACGAGCCCGTGTATTACGCAGGCCCTTCGGGGTGCCCAGCACCCTCGGTGCGCAGAGGACTGCACTGTTTGACGACACATGCACTTCGTAAGCCCCACGTGGGCCCGTGAAACGCAGCACTTCGCCGTGTGTGATCACCTGCATGTAGCTCAAGCCCGGCTTCGGGCAGCCGAGACTCGAATCGCTCCACTCGGCCTCCTCGCGTGCGGCGAGCTGGTATTCCGTGTCATCGACACCAGCGTCGCGGAGCGCCTGCCGCGCGCGGGCCACAATCTCGTCTTCCACCGGCGCAGGCGACGGCGTGCCGGCCGCGGACGACGGCTGGGCGGCACCAGTGGCGGCAGGCTCCTGCGTGGGAGCGCTGTTGCAGGCGGACATGACCATCACACCGAATACAAGCACGCTCAGCCGGGTTGGTATCTGTCGCATGAAGATCCTTTTGCTCACCGCTGTAACGTCGGCCATGATCCGCCGGGTCAAATGAAGTACCGACATTCATATCATGCCGGCAATTTTGCCGACACGATGAAGCATCTCGTGTTGATCGAGTTGCTGAACGCCTTGCTGCGCAAGCCGGGGGGCTTCGTTTACATCGAGACTCATTCCGGGCGCGGCGAGTATCCGCTCGAGTCACGCGAGGCACGCTCCACGGCGGAATTTTCCGAAGGTTTCGGCCGGCTGCTCGCGAACCGCGAGCAGCTGCGCGGACCGCTCCGCGATTATGTCGAGGCCGTGCTGCGCCTCGGTGGCGATGCCGCAGCGGGGCGCCTGCAGCGCTATCCGGGCTCGCCGCTCCTCGCCGCGACGCTCCTCAGAACTTCGGACCGCGCGGTGCTGATCGAGGCCGAGCCCACCGAGCGTCGCGCGCTGGAGCGGGCGCTTTCCGCTCATCGAAATACGAGTGTACGTGGTGAGGATGGTTACGCGGCCTTGCGGGGATTGCTGCCGCCGCCGGAACGGCGTGGCATGGTGCTCATCGATCCGAGCTACGAAGCCGATGCGGAGTTCGAGCGGGTTTATGAGGCGCTGCGCGACGGCCACCGGCGCTGGGCCACCGGGATCTTTGCGATCTGGTATCCGATCAAGCGCCGTGAGCCGATCACGAGATTTCACGGGCGACTGGTTCAATCCGGACTGCGGCGGATCCTGTGCGCGGAGCTCAGTCTCTATCCGGAGGATTCGCGCGTGGCGCTCAACGGCTCTGGTCTGCTGGTCGTCAATCCGCCCTGGAAACTCGACGAGTCACTGCGGAACCTGCTGCCCGCTCTGCAACGCGCGCTCGACGCCCGTGGCGGCAACACGCGCTGCGAGTGGCTCGTGCCGGAGTGAGTTACCAGCTCAGCGCCTTGCACTCGTCGTAGCGAAAGCACTCGAGCAGGTGATCGTTGACCATGCCCACCGCCTGCATGTGCGCGTAGATGATGGTCGAGCCGACGAACTTCAGGCCACGGTGCTTCAGGTCCTTCGACAGCGCGTCCGACTCGCGGCTGGTGGCGGGCACCTGGCCGTGGCGGCGGAATCTGTTCTGCAGCGGACGACCTTGCACGAAGCGCCACACGTAGCGATCGAAGCTGCCGAATTCCTCGCGGATCGCGATGAAGCGTCGCGCATTCTCGATCGCCGCCGCGACCTTGGCGCGGTTACGCACGATGCCGGGGTCGGCCAGGAGGCGTGCGGCGCTGCGTGAATTGAAGCGCGCGACCTGCTCGTAGTCGAAATCCGCGAAGGCAAGGCGATACGCCGCGCGCTTGTTGAGCACCGTCGACCAGCTGAGCCCCGCCTGCGCGCCCTCGAGGATGAGGAACTCGAAGTGACGGCGGTCGTCGCGGACCGGCACGCCCCATTCCTCATCGTGATACCGGTGGTAGAGCTCGTTCCCGGCGCTCACCCAGCGACAGCGGGTCTTGCCGTCAGTCGCAAAAGCGTGCGCGGGGGCGGCCTTCTTGCTCACGACCCCAGCGCCTCGCGCATGCGTTCCGCGATTGCATCGACGGGTGCGCCTTCGCGTGACAACACGGCGATGCTGCCGTGTGCGGCCGGGAGGATCACGCCGCTCATCCCTTCCTCGCTAAAAGAGGTTTTGGCGGAAACTTTCTCGGCGTCGAGGATCAGCACCGTCACGCTGCCCTGTTCGTCATGGACCACGAGGTGCGGCACGAGATGACCGCGGAACCTGCAGCTGCGCGCGTAGGTGACGCTGCCCGGCGGGAAGTGTGCGCTGACCTGCGAGCGGCGCAGGACCTCATCGAGCGTCGGCTCCGGGACGGGCTCGGTGGTGCTCCACGATTGCGGCTCCTCCTCGACGTGCGCCACGAGTTCGGCGGCGAGCGTTTCGCGAGGGAATGAGAACCAGGCGAGCGCGGCAATACCAATCGCGCCGAGGACGCCCGCCGCCAGTGCGAAACGGCGGGCGGGAGGCGTCGAGAGCGCTGGCAGCTCGAGCGCCTTCGCGGCCGGCACACCTACGGCGAGTGCACGCTGCAGGCGCGCTTCGAACGCCCGCAGACCCGCGCTCCACGCGCTGCACTCGGCACAGGTCTGCACGTGCGCCTGCATCTCCGGCGTCACGCGGCCAGGCTCGGTCTCCAGGTTGCGTCGATAGTCGAGGCAGTTCATGTGCGTTCCAGCCGCGCCGCCGGTAGTGGCGCACGCGTCTCACCCGCGAGCATCTCGCGCAGCTGGTGACGCGCGCGAAACAGGCGCGTCAGTACCGCGCCGACTTTCAATCCCATGTGTCGCGCGATTTCCTCGGTCGAATAGCCCATCAGGACCTGCAACACCAGCGGCTCACGGTATGCCTCGTCGAGCCGGAACAGCGCACGACGCACATCCTGCAGCTCGAGCTCATCGGGCGCCGCCAGCAACGGCTCCTCGCGTTCGATCAGTTCGTCCACATCCACCGTCGGCAGACGCTTGCGCTCGTAAAGCCTCGCATGCTCGCGCCGGGCAATCGTCAGCAGCCATTGCCGCGCCGCCTTTTCGTCCCGCAGCTCGTCCATCGCTCGCCATGCCCGCAGCAGCGTCTCCTGCACGACGTCTTCGGCAATCGCGCGATCGCGGCTCAGCCAGAACGCGAAGCGAAACAGGTCCGGGCGCAGCGCCGTGCACAGCGCATCGAACCGCCGCCTTCGCTCGTTTCCGTCGCTCGCACGATTCATGTATAAAGACCCGCGCCGTCAGGGCTTTATTACGGCACAGAGCGCGCAATCTACCCCATAGCCCCGGCCGAGTAATCTGCCGCATGAGCGACGCGAGTTCGCAGCCCGACCGCTACGCGGTAATCGGGCACCCGATCGGCCATAGCTGGTCGCCCTTCATACATGGAATGTTCGCGCGGCAGACCGGCCAGAACCTGACCTATCGCCTGATGGACGTCCCCCCGGAGAAGTTCCGGGCGACGGCCCTCGAGTTCTTCACCAGCGGTGGCCGCGGACTGAACATCACGGTGCCGCACAAGCCTGCCGCCGCGGAATTCGTCAATCGCCTCACCGCACGCGCGGAGACCGCAGGGGCGGTGAACACCATTCTGGTCGAGTCGAACGGCGAGTTGATGGGCGACAACACCGACGGCATCGGCCTCATCACCGACCTGACAGCCAACCTCGGCCTCAGGATCGCTGGCCTCAGGATCCTGATCCTCGGCGCGGGCGGCGCCACACGCGGCGTGCTCGGACCATTGCTCGATGCACGGCCCGCGACCCTGACGATTGCCAATCGCACGCCGGAGCGAGCGGCCGAGCTGGTCGAGGAATTTTCCAAGCCAGGCACGCTCTCGAGCTGCAGCTTCCAGGACATCAGCGAGGAAGAGCCCTGGGACCTGATCATCAACGCCACCTCCGCGAGCCTCAAGGGCACGGTGCCGCAAGTGTCGGCCAGCGTCGTGAGCGCGGACACCGTCTGCTACGACATGGCCTACGGCAAGGGCGATACCAGTTTTACCGCATGGGCGCGCGCGCAAGGAGCGACGCGCACCGTCAAGGGCTGGGGAATGCTGGTCGAGCAGGCCGCGGAGTCCTTCCACCTGTGGCGCGGCATCCGTCCCGACACTCGAACAGTTCTCGCGGCGCTGCAGGCCGCTTGAACCGCGCGTCGACATCATTTCATCGTCACCAGCTCTTCGGCGACCGTCGGGTGAATCGCGACCGTATCGTCGAAGTCGCGCTTGGTCGCGCCCATGCGTATGGCGACAGCGAAGCCTTGCAGCAACTCATCCGCGCCCATTCCGACGATGTGACAGCCCACGACGCGCTGCTCGGCGCCCGTGGTGACGAGTTTCATCCGCACTTTCGTCTTACGGTCCGTGAGCGCGTGATAGAGCGGCACGAACCATGCCGTGAACACTTTGACGTCGTGGCCGAAACGGGCGCGCGCCTGCGCCTCCGAGAGTCCCACAGTACCGACCGGCGGGTGGCTGAAAATCACCGTCGGGATCCATTGGTAGTCGAGGTGCCGATCGGCCTCACCGCCGAACAACCGATCGGAGAGGCGCCGCCCAGCCGCGATTGCCACCGGAGTAAGTTGCTCGCGGCCCGTCACGTCACCTACCGCGTAGATGCCGGAGACGTTGGTGTTCTGGTAGAGATCGGTCGTCACGGCGCCCGACGGATCGAGCGCGACGCCCGCCTGCGCAACATCCAGGCCGTGCAGATTCGGGCGGCGTCCGACCGCCCACAGTGCGGCATCGAAGCCGTCGAAGCACCGACCGTCCTGGCAACGAAGGCTGATGCTTCCGTTACGTTCCAGCGCAGCAGGCACGGCTTCGGTCACCACCTCGATCCCCGAAGCGCGCATTTCCTCGATCAATCCCTGTCCCAGCATGTCATCGAACTCACGCAACAGCGCGGCACGGCGTGCGAATACCGTCACCTGCGAACCCAGTGCGTGCAGCACGCCGCTGAGCTCGGCCCCTATGTAGCCCGTGCCGATCACAGCCACACGGTCCGGTCGCTGGTCGAGCTCGAAGAAACCGTCCGAAGTGATTCCGAGTTCCGCGCCCGGGATCTCTGGCGTGACCGCCCGTCCCCCGGTCGCGATCACGATATGCGGCGCTTCGAGACTCTGATCGCCGACGCGAAGCCGGTGCGCGGACTCGAAGCGCGCGCGGCCGCGGACCAGGGCGACTTTCGATTGCTGGAGCCCGCGTTCATAGATCCCATTGAGCTTGAGCACGTACGCGTCGCGCCGCTCCTTGAGCAGCCCCCAGTCGTGACCCCGCAGCTCGACGTCGAATCCATAGCCGCGCGCATCCTCGACGCCCTCGGCGAGCGCAGCCGCGTACCACATGATCTTCTTCGGGATGCAGCCGACGTTGACGCAGGTGCCCCCGAGGCGGTGGGCTTCGATGACGACCGCGCGCGCCCCATGCAGGGCTGCTCGCCGGGCGCAGGCAATGCCCCCGCTGCCTCCGCCAATCACGATCAGATCGAACTGCTCTGGCATGGGGGGCTTTCCTTCGTCTTCAGGCTGCTTACTGTGGAGCGGGCGGCTGGCGGCTTGCTGCTACAATTTGAGCAGCTTTCCATTCAGGTCACCACACAGCCTGCCGGCGGGCAGGCGCAAGCCGCAACATGGAAAACCCTTTGCTCCGCACGGACGGTCTGCCCGCTTTCGAGGCCATTCGTCCTGAACATATCGAGCCGGCCATTCGCAGCCGGCTGGCCGCCAATCGCGCGCGCCTCGGGGAGCTGCTGGCATCGGGCGCGAGTACCTTCCGCTCGCTGGTCGAGCCGATCGAGGCCATGCAGCACCGCTTGCAACGCACCTGGTCGCCCGCGAGCCACCTCAATGGCGTGGTGAACTCCCCGGCCCTGCGCACGGCGTACAACATCTGCCTGCCGCTCATCAGCGAATACCAGACCGAGCTCGGTCAGAACGAAGCGTTGTACCGCGCCTACGCTGCGATCCTCGAGCACGAAGGGCGCAATCTCGATGGCACACAGCGCAAGCTCCTCGACAACGCGCTGCGCGACTTCCGTCTTGCCGGTGTGGCGCTCGACCCGGAGTGCAAGGCGCGCTTCCGCACCCTGATGCAGGAACTGGCGAGCGAGCAGTCGCGCTTCGAGGAGAACGTCCTCGATTGCGCCAACGCCTGGTCCAAGGTGGTCAATGACGCCGACACGCTGCGCGGCCTGCCCGGTGGCGTGGTCGCGAGAGCCCGGGCGCTGGCCGAGGAGAAAGGCGTAGCCGGCTGGATCCTGACCCTCGACCAGCCCACCTATCTCGCGGTGCTCACGCACGCTGAGGACGAGGGCCTGCGCCGCGAGCTGTATACGGCGTGGACCACGCGCGCATCGGACCAGGGGCCCGCGGCCGGCCAGTGGGACAACACTGGCGTCATCGAACGGATCCTGCGGCGGCGTCACGAGGCGGCGACGCTGCTGGGCTTTGAGCACTATGCGGCTTTTTCGCTCAAGACCAAGATGGCGCGCTCGGCCGAAGAAGTGCGCACGTTTCTGGAGAACCTGTCCGATCACTGCGTGCCGGTCGCGCGCGCCGAGCTTGCCGAGCTCGAACGCTTTGCCGGCCGCCCGCTCAACGCCTGGGACGTTCCGTTCTTTGCGGAACGGCTGCAGCGGCAGCGGCACGACATTTCCGACGAGGACCTGCGGGCGTACTTTCCGTTGCCGCGCGTCTTCGACGGCCTGTTCGCGGTCGCCGAGCGGCTCTACGGGCTCAAGATCAGGGAAGCGAGCGGCGTATCCGTGTGGCACCCGGACGTACGCTTCTTCGAGATTCGCGACGCCCAGGATGGGACCGTCGGCAGCTTCTTTGTCGACGCCTACGCACGCCCGAACAAGCGCAGCGGCGCATGGATGGACGAGTGCCTCGGCCGGCTCGAATTCGGCGAGCACCGCGTGCTGCCGGTCGCGTACCTGGTCTGCAACTTCCTGCCGCCGGTCGCGGGTCGGCCCGCACTGTTGACGCACGATGAGGTCGTGACGCTGTTCCACGAGTTCGGTCACGGGCTGCACCATCTGCTCACGCGCGTACGCTATCCGAGCCTCGCGGGCATCAACGGTGTGCCCTGGGACGCGGTGGAGCTGCCGAGCCAGTTCATGGAGAACTATGCGTGGAATGCCGACGTCCTGCGCCTGATCTCGACGCACATCGATTCGGGCGCGCAGCTTCCCGACGTCATGATCCGCCGCCTGCAGGCGACGCGCACCTTCCATGCGGGACTCAAGGTGGTGCGGCAACTCGAATTCGCCCTGTTCGATCTGCGCGTGCACAGCGAGTTCGACCCCGGGCGCGGTCCGCGGCTGGCGGAAATCCTCGCGGACGTGCGCCAGCGTGTCGCGGTCGTGCCGGCACCTGCATTCAATCGATTCGCCCACAGCTTCGGGCACGTCTTTGCCGGCGGTTACGCGGCGGGCTACTACAGCTATAAATGGGCGGAAGTGCTGGCGGCCGATGCCTTCGCCGCCTTCGAGGAAGCGGGCGTGTTCGACGCTGCCGTGGCGCGCCGGTTCCTGGACTCGATCCTGTCGCGCGGCGGCAGCCGCGACGCCCTCGAGGCCTTCGTGGAGTTCCGCGGCCGCGAGCCGGACATCCGCCCGCTGCTGCGCCAGTTTGGAATCGCCGCATGAACCTTCGACTCGCGACGCTGACGATGCTCGCCGTGCTGGCTCTCGATGCGGGCGCCGACACTCTCTACGTGGTCGAGCGAACGGAAATTCCCGTCTACGCGACCCCGGCCCTGGATGGCGAGCGGATTGCCGTGATGCATAGCGCCGACGCCGGCGAGCTGCTCGGGCGCGATGGGAATGCCGCTCAGGTGAAGCTCGCGGACGGCACCGAGGGATGGGTGGAGGATGCGCTGGTCAGCGAGGACCGACCCGCGGCAGCGCGCCTCGAGGCACTCACGGCCGAGAACGAGCGCCTGCGTGCGGCCGCGCGCACCGCAGCAGGCGGCGCATCGGACCTCAAGACATTGCAGGCCACCAATGCCGAGCTCACCTCGGCTCTCGAGCAGGCACGCGCCGAGGTCACCCGCCTGCGTACCGCGGCGCGCGCGGCGCCTGCGGCAGCGAGTGCTGATGATCTGAACCTTCAAACGCCGCGCCGCGAAAACAAGCCCGCACCCTGGCATTTCGTCCTGACCGGGCTCGCGATTGCGGCTGCGCTCGGACTCGGGTTCTGGTGGGGCTATCGCACGCTCGAGAAGCGAGTGCTCGCACGATACGGCGGGCTCAAGGTGTATTGAGACGCAGTTCTCAGTCGTCCGCGCCAATTTCTTGCCCGTCACCTGACTCGTCACCTGCACACCTGCCACACGCTCCGCAGGCCGAGCGCTTATGTCGTATTTGCGGGAATTCACTAATAGTCTTTGCGCGCGATTACGCCTAGACTGCAGCTCGTGGGGGTCGCGCGTTCCTCTTCACGCGCGATAGGAAGAGTGCTCAGCGCCAGACGCAACGATTTCGACGTCAGCAATTCCGTGCAGGTGAGCTCGCCGACCGCTGTCTGCGAAGCCGTCGAACAACTCTTCCATGCATCCTGGCCCGGCGCCTCATTCGAACGCGTGGCGCAAGCCTTCGAGGATTTCGAGAAGCTCTTCAGTGGACAGATGTCGGGCTACCATGGCGTCGACACTGTCTATCACGATCGCCAGCACACGCTCGACATGACACTCGCGATGGCGCGCCTGCTCGCGGGCTACGAGCACGTGCATGGCGGCGAGTCACGCCTCGAAGCCGACCGCGCCACGATGGGGCTGGTCACATCGCTCTTCCACGATTCGGGCTACATCCGCCAGACCAGCGACCTCGAGCACCGCAATGGCGCCGAGTTCACGCTCTATCACGTGACACGCAGCGCGCGCTTCCTGGCGCGCTACCTGCCGACCTTGCACATGGAGGACTGGGTACCGGTGGCGACGCGCATCGTGCACTTCACCGGCTACGAAGTGCAATTCGACCAGATCCACCTGGCCGACTCACGCGACCGCACCATCGGGCACCTGCTCGGCACCGCCGACCTGATCGCGCAGATGGCGGATCGCTGCTATCTCGAGAAGTGCCGTGATCGGCTGTACCCCGAGTTTGTGCTGGGGGGCGTCGCCACGCCGTACGCCGAGCAGGGAGAGCTGCGCATCCGTTACAGCTCCGGCCTCGACCTGCTGCGCCAGACGCCGCAGTTCTTCGAGGAGGTGCGCTGCAAGCGGCTCGACGGCGAGTTCGGTGGCGCCTACCGCTACCTCGAGCCCCTGTTCGGCGGGCGCAATCCCTACATGGAAGCGATCGCGCAGAACCTCCAGTACCTGCACGAGATCCTGCGCAGTGAAAACTGGACGCTGCTGCGCCGAAACCCACCCTGCTTCACCGCGCAGCCCGCGCCGCTGCAGAACATCCGCGCGCTGATGCTCGGACATCTGAAAGAGGTCTGGTCGCGCGCCTGATTCCTTGGGCGTTGGGGCTGGGATCTCTTTTCAGGATCGTGGAAAACAGGACGTTTTCCACGAAGCCTCCAGGGACGGATTCACGGCGGTCCTGAAAAGAGATCCCAGCCCGACGCCCGATCTTGGGCTCGCGACCTGACGTTGTCAGGCGTACCGAGTCTCCGGAGCGTCGACGCTGGTGATGTAGCGCGCGGTGATTTCGCCGAGGCGGCGCAGCAGTTCGCCTTTGCCGTCGACTTCAGAGTCTTCGAGCGCACGGCGCAGCACCGACTCACTCAGCGCTCGCATGGCGCTCTCGGCGACCGGTGCGTGACTCAGGTGCCAGGGCTCGGGTGAGACCCCGCCTCGGTCCGTGCGATACGGCCGGAAAAAGCCGAAGCGCTGCATGTTGTCGTCGAGCCAGGCGTTGAGGCGCGCAAAAGGTCCGCCAGGACTGAACTCGATCGGCAGCAGCCTGGCGCTGCGCGGATCCGGCAGGGCGCCGCGATCGATCACGTCGATCTCGCTCCCCCAGTGATGCCGGCTCGCACCCGGCATCGCCGACCACCACAAGATCGCGTCGACGAGACGCGACTCATCCAGCGTGCTGCGATCGAGCGCGTGACCCGAGCGGTCATAGAGCCGGCGCTGGCCGCGGTACTTCTCGTTCCAGATGCGCCGCTGGTGCTCGAAATCGCGGAAGCTGCTCACGGGCATGACGTCGATGCCGTCGGCGAGCGCGGCCGCGCGCAGGTCCAGGAAGGCCTGCACGGTGTCCCGATGCAGCGCGCACCCGGGATCGTCGACGTCCACGATGTGCGTGCGCGCGCGCCCGGTCAGTTCGAACTCGTTCATGCGGGCTCGAGCCGCGCCGGTGTCCAGCGCTCGCGGCGCCGCTGCAGGCGCGTCGCCGCCGTTTCACCTTCGTAGTTCATCGGCGCTGGCGCGCCGAACTGATCGCGCGCCTCCAGCACGTTGAGATTGAGAACGCCCAGCGCGCCGCCCGCATCTTCCATGAACACGCCCATGTAGGTGCCGCAGTGCGCGCAGATCAGGAAATCGGAGAGCTTGAGCCCGAACCGATAGCGCACCAACGCCCGCGGGTCCGTGACGCGAAACCTCAGCTGCCCTCGTGGATCGCTGATGCTCAACGCACCATGCGTGCGGCAGAAACTGCACTGGCACGCGCGCACCTGCATCTGCGCCGGCGCCAGTCCGGTAAGGAACTCGACACGCAGTGCGCCGCAGTGGCAGGCGCCGTGGAGCGGGATCGCGTTGGCTGGAGCGCTCATGCAGCTGAGGCCGAGCCCGACACGCGATCGAAGAACTGTACGAAAACTTCAGCGGGCTGCGCGCCCGAGAGCGCGTAGCGCGAGTCGAAAATGAAGGTCGGCACGCCCGTGATGCCCCAGTCGCGAGCCAGGTTCTCGTCGGCGAGCACGCGATCCTGCAGGCGACCCTCATCGAGACTGTCCGGTGCGTCGAGTCCGAGCTGCGCGCTCAACTCCGCAAGCACCTGGCGATCGCCGATGTCGCGGCCCTCCGCGAAATAGGCGCTGAACAGCGCGTCGCAGGCGGGATCCTGCAGACCGTGCTCCGCCGCGAGAGCCAGCAGCTGGTGGGCGGCACGGGTATTCGGCGTGCGGCCGATGCGGTCGAAGCGAAACTGGATGCCAAGGCTGGTGCCGGTCTCGCGCAACTGCTCCTGCATGTGATGCAGGCGCTCCCGGTCGCCGAACTTCGCCAACAGGTATTCCTCGCGGTCCATGCCCGTGGCAGGCAGCCCGGGGTTGAGCTCGAAGGCGCGCCATTGCACCTCGAGGGCCAGACCGGGCCGTTGACGCCGGGCCTGGTCGAAGCGTCGCTTGCCGATGAAGCACCAGGGGCAGACGGCGTCCGAATAGATCTCCACCTTCATCGCCACGGCATTGTAGAAGATCTCGCCCGCGCATCGGTCTCGGACCCCGCATTGGCCGCGTCCACGCACTTACGAGCGCCGAAACTCTTAGGAATAACGGCTACTTGCGAGTATGATCCTCGGGGCATATCGAACAATAAAGGGCTCCAGGGGACAAAAAGCCCACCAGCCGTCGGAGCCGGGCGCACAGCCCGACGACCGGCACCAACAGTTTGAAGGCCTGCGGACTTGCGAGCCCGGCAGGCACTGACGCAGGCAATCCAGGAAGTGACTGCACGGAGTCTCAAGACGAAGTACGCCCTGACCGCTCTGGGTCTCGGCGCGGTCGTCGCCTTGTTGCTCGCAGGAGTGCTGTTCTGGCAGTACCGGTTCGACGCCACGCGCCTGAGCCGCCTGACTTTCGACCGGGTTGAAGCCAAGCTCCTCGGCGAACTGGAGCAGCGTGGCAAAGCGATGGCCGCGGTGCGGGTGCGCGAGCTCGTCACTCCCATGAAAGAGCACGACTGGGCTGCGGCCCATGCCATCGCCAACGAGATCCTCGGCTCGGATGACGTCGCCGCAGTGGAGCTCAGGGACGAACTGGGAACGGTCGTATTCGCCGAGACCAACCGGCACTCGACCCGTCGCGCTAGTGATGTGGTCCAGGCCATTCCTCTGCCGGCGGACGGGCCGGCCACCCAGGCCCAGCAACCGCAGGCGACCCTGGTGCTGTCGATGTCGCGCGATGGCGTCGATCGCTCGCTCGAGCAGCTGGCGAATGATGTCGGCGCTTCGCAGCGCGCCCATTTCCGCGATCTCGTCCGGCTGCTGGTGATCGCGTGCACGGTGCTGATCCTCGCCGGCCTGGTCGGCGCCCGGCTCCTGGCGCGCCGCATCGAGCGGCCGATCACTGCGCTCATCAAGAGCGCCGACCGGATCGGACAGGGTGACTACACCCGGCCGTTCAGCGTGGCGCGCGCGGACGAGATCGGCGAGCTGCAGCAGGCCCTCGAGCGCATGCGCGTGAAGCTGCGCCAGACGACGATCACCAAGAACTACCTCAACATCGTTCTCAACAGCATGAACGATGCGGTGCTGGTCACTTCCCCGGACGGCACCATCAAGGGCGCGAACGATGCGGCGCGCAAGCTCCTCGGCTACGGCGAAGAGGAGCTGATCGGCAAGTCGATCCAGTTCGTCATCGCCGAGGCGGAACGCTCCACCTTCGCCATCGACCAGGCGGCGCAGGCGCAGGACACGCGCGAAACGGTGATGCTGACCCGGACCGGGCAGACGATCCCCGTGTCCTTCTCCAGCTCGCAGATCACGACCGAGGACCCGCAGTTCCAGGGCAACATCTTCGTCGCGCGCAACATCACCGAGCGCAAGCGTGCCGAGCGGCGCATCCGCTACCTAGCGCGTTACGACACCCTGACGAAGATTCCCAACCGCATGCAGTTCCAGCACCTGCTGCAACAGGCGCTGGCGCGGGCCGCGCGCGCCGGCACCAGCGTCGCTCTGCTGTACCTGGACATGGACCACTTCAAGGAAGTGAACGACACCTTCGGTCACTCCGCGGGCGATCGCACCCTGGAGATCCTGACCGAGCGCCTGACGCGGGCGCTCCCCAAGGAAACGATGGTCGGCCGGCTCGCGGGCGATGAGTTTGCGATCTTCATCGAGAATCTGCCGCGCGACACCGACAATCGCGGCCCGTTGTCCAGCCAGGCACGCATCATCCTCGACGAGGTGTGCAAGGCCTTCTACCTGCAGCAGCAGGAAGTCTTCCTCACGGCGAGCATCGGCATCGCCTTCTGCCCGGAAGACGCCGAGAACGTCATCGACCTGATCCGCAACGCGGACGCCGCGATGTACTACTCCAAGCAGAACGGCGGCAATTCGTTCGCGTTCTATTCGCGGGAGATGAACGCGGCCGCCGTCGAGCGGCTGATGCTGAAGAGCAAGCTGCGGCGTGCACTGGAGCGCGAAGAGCTCGTGATCCTCTACCAGCCGAAAGTCGACTTGCGCAACGGGCACATCGTGGGCGCAGAGGCGCTGCTGCGCTGGCGTCTGCCCGGCCACGGCGACATTCCACCCGTGCAGTTCATTCCGCTCGCCGAGGAAACCAACCTGATCCTCGAGATCGGCGAGTGGGTGCTGAACCGCGTATGCGCCGACTACCAGCGTTGGCAGACGAGCGTCACCGACCCCGGCCGCGTCGCCATGAACCTGTCGCTGAAGCAATTGCGGCAGGCGAGCTTCCTCACGCGCTTCAAGGCGGTCTTCAAGAAGCACGGCGTCTCACCCACCTTCTTCGAGCTGGAGATCACCGAGACCACGCTGATGGCGGACGCCAAGCGCACGGTGAGGCTGCTCGACGAGCTCTATGCCATGGGACTGCATCTCTCGATCGATGATTTCGGCACAGGCTATTCCTCGCTCAGCGCCCTGCAGCAGTTCCCGATCAGCACCCTGAAGATCGACCAGTCCTTCGTCCGCGACGCGGCGACGGACGCCGACCAGGCCACGATCGTCCGCACCATCATCGACATGGGACGGAGCCTGGGCATGGAGGTCGTCGCCGAGGGCGTCGAATCGCAGGACCAGCTCGCGTTCCTGCGCAGCCGCGATTGCCACTTCGCGCAGGGCCGCCTGTTCGGCGATGCCGTCAGCTCCGAGGAATTCCTGTCGCTTCTCGTCGCGCAGCAGGCCGGCAGCAGCAATATCGTGCGCCTCTTCGCCTGAGGGCGCGTCCCGTAGAGTGTCGATCCGCCCGGTCCTGCGCCGCCGGTATTTCTCATGCTCAATTTCCAGAACCTGCAGCTCCGGCGTGGCACGCGCGTGCTGCTCGAAAACGCCACATTCACGCTGTTTCGCGGCGAGAAAGTCGGCGTCATCGGCGCCAACGGCAGCGGCAAGTCGAGCCTGTTTGCACTGGTGCGCGGCGAGCTGCTGCCGGAGTCCGGGGAGTTCTCGCGTCCTGCGGACCTGAAGATGGCGTGGGTTGCCCAGGAGGTTCCCGCGCTCGAGAACTCGGCGATCGACTACGTCCTCGATGGCGACGCGACGCTGCGCGAGGTCGAGCGTGCGCTGCAGGCAGCGCAGGCCGCTCACGACGGTGCCGCGATCGCGACCCTGCATGCACGCTACGAGGCGCTCGGCGGTTACTCGGCGCGCGCACGCGCCGCGCGGCTTCTCGACGGCATCGGTTTCGCGCCGACTGACCTGGAGCGCAGCGTTGCCAGCTTCTCGGGCGGCTGGCGCATGCGCCTCAGCCTCGCGCAGGCGTTGATGTGTCCCTCGGACCTGCTGCTGCTCGACGAGCCGACGAATCACCTGGACCTCGATGCGATCATCTGGCTCGAAGGGTGGCTGCGCGAGTATCGCGGCACACTGCTGGTGATCGCGCACGATCGCGAGTTCCTGGATCGCGTCGCCTCTCGAATCCTGCACCTGGAGGCCGGCACGGCTCGCGTGTACGCCGGCAACTACTCATCCTTTGAGACGCAGCGCGCCGCCAAACTCGCCTTGCAGCAGTCCCTGTTCGAGCGCCAGCAGCGCGAGATCCGCCACGCGGTGCAGTTCGTGGAGCGCTTTCGGGCCAAGGCCAGCAAGGCCCGCCAGGCGCAGAGCCGGCTCAAGATGCTCGAGCGCATGCCGCGCATCGCGCCGGCCCACGTCGATGCGCCATTCGAATTCACCTTTCCGCAGCCGCTGAAGCTCCCCCGCCCGCTGCTCACGCTCGAGGAGCAGGGAGCGGGCTACGCGGGGCGCAGTGTGCTGGCGGACGTCAGCCTGGTGCTCTCACCGGGCGACCGCGTGGCGATCCTCGGGCGCAACGGCGCCGGCAAGTCGACTCTGATGAAGCTTCTCGCCGACGAGTTGCCGGCAAGCGCCGGCCGGCGCGTGCAGGCAGCGGACCTCGCGATCGGCTATTTCGCCCAGCACCAGCTCGAACAGCTCGACGATGCCACGAGCCCGGTCGAGCACCTGGCCCGGCACGGCGGCGCCCTGCTGCAGGGCGCACCCGAGCAGGCACTGCGCGATCACCTGGGCCGCTTCGGCTTTCGTGGCGATCGCGTCTTCGAACCGCTGGCGCCATTCTCCGGCGGCGAGCGGGCACGTCTGGTGCTCGCGACACTGGTTGCTGCGCGACCGAACCTCTTGCTGCTCGATGAGCCCACCAACCATCTCGACCTCGAGATGCGCCACGCGCTGGGCATGGCACTGCAGGATTACGACGGCGCGCTGGTCGTGGTCTCGCACGATCGGCACCTCCTCCGCAGCCTCGCCGATGATCTGTGGATGGTCGCCGACGGGCGCGTCGGCGAGTTCGACGGCGATCTCGACGACTACGCGCGGCTGCTGACCGAATCGCGCAATCCCGTGGCGCAGGACACACGTTCCGGGCCCAGCGCAGCGGAGCAGCGACGCGCCCGGAAACGCGCCGAGGCAGAGCATCGCAATCGCCTCAGCCCGTTGCGTGCTGAAGTGCGCGAGCTCGAGGCGGAAATCGGCAGGCTCGCAGTCGAGCGGGCGGAAATCGAGCGCGCCCTGGCGGACCCTGCGGCCTATGACGCGAGCGCCAGGCAGGTGCTCGCGCAAACGCTCGCGCGCCAGCGCGACATCGGCACGCGCCTGAGTGCGCTCGAAGCGCGCTGGCTCGAGGTGAGCGAGACACTGCAGAGCGCCGAGCGCACAAGCTGAGCCAAGCTTACAATGCGCCCCGATGTCAGCGGTGCCCCGTTCCGATCCGCCTCTTCCCAGTCATCGTGACACGACCGTTCTTCGCCCCCGCAAGCTCCGTTGGCGGCGCCTGCTGCTGCTGGCGCTGCTGCTGATCTGGGCGGGCACAGCCCTCTGGCACCTTTTCAAGCCGATGCCGCCCGGCACCAACCTTGCCAGCGACTGGGTGGATACACCTGTAACCAGCGTACGCTGGCTCGCCGACTCGACCGTGACGGATGGTCACGGGCGTCTCGTGATCCGTCAGAGCATCTTCAACGAGATCCTCCGCGTCATCGCGGGCGCCAGGGAGTTCGTGGTCGTCGACCTGCACTTCTTCAACGACTGGCCCGATGTCGTCGCTACGCAGGACGGTGCCAGCGCGGCAGTGCATCGCAAGATCAGCGAGGAACTGAAGACGCAGTTGATCGCGCGGCGCCGGGCGCTTCCCGATCTCAAGGTTCTTTTCATTACCGATCCGGTCAACGAGCTGTACGGCGCGTGGCCCTCGGCGACGCTCGCGGAACTGAAGGCTGCGGGTGTCGATGTGGTCGTGACCGATCTCGATGGC
>DATBIF010000020.1:0-6945 GCA_036557045.1 Steroidobacteraceae bacterium | reverse complement strand
GAGCATGGCGGATGCGGACAGCAAGATCGTCCCAGGCCATGGTGGGCTCGGCACCAAGGCCGATCTCGTGACGTATCGCGACATGCTGGTGACGGCGGCGGATCGGGTGCGGAAGCTCAAGGCGGCCGGCAAGTCGCTCGAGGAAGCGATCGCCGCCAAGCCGTTTACCGATCTCGATGCGGATTGGGCGGGCGGGAGATATAAGGGAGACGACTTCGTAAGGATTGTGTATTTGACGTTGTAGCGGAGTTACCGCGAAAACGTCGCAGCAGCTCCGCTGAAGCTCCAAACCGTTGAATCGCCGCAGGCCAACGTGCCGTTCACGAGCTCGATCTTAACCTGCGTCGCCGCGGTGAGCTGCACGAAGACGTGGGCGATCAGGTTGGTCGGCTGGTAGCAGTAGATCTTCCCGTCAGCGGTCACCAAATCGAAATCGCGACATGGGCGGGCGACGGTCGCCTAGAGCGCTGCGGGCGCGAGCACCACAAGCTGACCATGCATCATGGGCACGTGCTTCGCCACGATGCACATGAACGGATAGACGCCGGCGTGCCGCGCGATGTAGCTCGCGTGCGTCACGGTCTGAGGCGGCAGCCGCACGGCGCAGTCCGGGAGCACGAACGATTCCCCCTGCTCGCCGTCGCAATTGGGGATGAAGAATCCGTGCTCGTCGTCCTCCGGATTGTAGAAGGTGAAGTGCACGGTGTCGCCCTCGACCACCGTGAGCGTGCTGGGCGAGAAGGCATAGACCTCCTTGCCTTCCAGCACGCCGCCGCGGGCGAAGTCGGCAGCGAGAAACGGGTAGACCGTGCGGCCTTCCTTGACCAGCAGCGGGACGGTCGTGACGGTCAGCTCGCGAGTTTGAGGCGTGTAGGGGGCGCCCCTGCCGGCGCAGGCGGTGAGCGCGGCCACCACAGCCGCGAGCCACGGCCGAATGCGTGACGAGAATTCAGCCACAGATCTCCTCCGAGCGAAAGGATGGCACTCGCGTTTCTTGATACCAGCAACGGCCGATTCGGTGTTGTGAAACTCCTTCAGCATAGGGGCAGTCTTGCCAGGCTGCGATCGTGAATGCGAGCGAGCAGCAGTTGCGCGGTGATCGCCCCAACAAGAGCGCTGAACATGTCCCACTGCGTGTCCCACACGTCGCCTTGGGTCCCGAGAAAGGCGTCCGCGGCGTGCCCGCCGACGAGCGCGGACCACCACTCGAAGAACTCATAGCATGCGCTGAAGGCGAGGCAGAGCGCGGTCACGATCACGAACAGCCAGCGGCCGGGCCGTAACGGCGACGTGCGCAGCAGGATCTCGCGGAACAGGATTGCGGGAACGAAGCCCTGCACGAAGTGACCCAGCCGGTCGTAATCGTTCCGCGCGAGGCCGAGCGCGTCCTGGACCCAGAATCCCAGCGGCACGCGAGCGTACGTGTAGTGGCCGCCGACGATCAGGATCAGCGCGTGGATGCCGAGCAGGGTGTAGGTCAGGCGGGTGAGTGGAAATCGGCGCGCCGTCAGTACGAGCAGTGCGCCACCGATAAATACAGGGAAGACCTCGAGCCACCACGTGATACGATCGTACGGCGCGATGCCCGACACCACGAGCGCCGCGCCGACGATGATGGCGATGATCATCAAGTATCGACTGGTCATGACGAGCGGCTCGAAGGAGACTCCACGGCGCGCTCCACCTCGCGCTGCGCCTCGAGATAGTGGTCCACGTCCACACCCAGTTGCCGCACGTTTTCGAGCAACCCGGTCAACTCGCCGGCTGTACCGGTCCCGACGCGCGCGCGGAGCAGCGCCAGTCGCACGTTCTCCAGCGCCGCGACCGTCTCGGCCAGGCGCTCGCCGGTGTCGCCGCGTGCGCGCAGCGCCTCCGCCTCACGCTCCAGGCGTTCCACCAGCTCCGGTAAATCGCGCAGCGCGGTCTGGGTGCCGCGGTCCAGCGCGTGATACGCTTCGATCACCGAGCGGCCGAGCACCAGCTCGGTAGGCTCGGCCACCACAACGACGCGCTTGCCGGTGTCCTTGAGGCGGATGGCAGCCAAGCGGAAGAACCAGCGCCCGAACCGGCCCGCCCACACCCTGAGCCACAACATGTTGAGCTTTCGGGTCCACCTGCCCTGGCGCGCCTCGTCCGCCTCCTCCTGCTGGATCTGCGACTCGGCGATCAGCGCGGCGCGAATGTCCTCGAACGCGTAGCCCTCGCGCAACAGCCGGCGGGCCACGGCGAGCAGCTGGAACAGCAGGATCATGCCGATGAGTCCGGCGCCGCCGATTTGGAAGCTGGTGCCGTTAGGACCGGTATTGACCGTCGAGCCGCCGATCACCGAGCCCAGCAGCACCATGGTCGACACCTGGGCGTTACGCACGAACGAGCGCACCAGCGGCGGCGCGCGCAGGTCCTTGCCCCGGATCTCACCCACGACGCGCGCGACCTCGTCACCGGTCTGGACGCGGCTCGCCGGCTCCTTCGCGAGGCACCGGTCTACCAGGTCCGCCAGGCGGCGTGGGACCTCAGGCCGGAGGGTCTCGAGCCGGGGCGCCAGCTCGGTCACTTGCTTCGTGATGATCGCGGGAAGGTTGGCCGCCTCGAATGGCGGCCGGCCGGTCAGCGCGAAGAACAGCGTCGCACCGAGCGAGTAGAGGTCGCTGCGCTCGTCCACCGCTTCCCCGAGCGCCTGCTCGGGGCTCATATAGCGCGCCGTGCCCGCGGCATCCGCCCCCGCCCCCGCCCCAGGCCTCGCGCCCGCGCCGCCGCGCACGGCGATGCCGAAGTCGGTGACCAGGGCGCGGTCGGTGGTCCGCTCGATCATGATGTTGTCGGGTTTGACATCGCGGTGGATCACGCCGCAGCGGTGCGCGTACGCGAGCGCCCACCCCACTTCCTGCATCAGCTTCATCGCCAGGCGCGGTGCCAGCGGCCCCGTGCGCGTCACCCGTTCGCGCAGGGTTTCGCCGTCCACGTAGCCCATCACGAAGAAGACGCAGTCGCCGTGCTGTTCGACCGCGTGGATCGGCACGATGTTCGGGTGGGACAGCCCAGCCGCGGTCCGCGCCTCGCGCAGGAAGCGGTCGCGCGCGGCGGCGTTGGCGAGCTGGGGTGGCAGCAGCTTGATTGCCACCAGCCGGTCCAGCGCGACGTCGCGCGCCAGGAACACGATCCCCATGCCGCCCCTGCCGAGCTCGCGCTCGATCGAGTAGCGGCCGGCGAGCAGCTGCTGGAGCGCCAGCAACTCCGCGCTCGGCAGGGTCATGTCACGAGTCTTGGCACCGCACGAACATACGCGATCATTGTCCCCACCGTTTCTCCTTCTCAACACAAAGCCCCGGGGAATCCCGAGGCTTCGCAGCGTTCTGACGAGCGAGCGAAGGATGGCGCTCGCGTTTTCTTGATACGGGCAAAGGCCGAGCTTATTCTATGATTAGCCGGCATCTACCAGGAGCTCGTGTGCCGGTCACCGCCAAGCTGTCACGAAAATTCTATGAAAAGCTGGGCGATGATATCGCCAACGAGCTCGTGGAGTGGTTCAACCTCGTGGATGCGACGTACCGAGCAGATTTGCGTGAGCTGAACGATCGGAATTTCGCCCTGTTCGACGCCAAGCTCGAGCAACGGCTTGCGGAGCTCAAGGCTGAGCTCAAAACGGAGTTCAGTGGTCGTATCGGCGAGCTTCGTGCCGAGATGCTGGTCGGTTTTGCCCGCATGGACGAAAAGTTCGCCCAGCTGGAGACCAGGCTCACGAGGCGCATGTTTGCCTTCTGGATCGCGCAATCCGCTACGACGGTCGGTCTGATCTTCGGAATCGTCAAGATCCTGCAGCACTAGGTCCGCAACGCGGGTCTGCCCCGAGCCTTAAAAGCAGATCCCGAAGTGTGAGCGAGCGCACGGGTGAAGCTGCTTCGCGACTCGCGAGGGGCGGTGGCGAGATGCAACGTCGAGGTCGGACCTGGGACCCACGTCACACTGCTAACCGACTGATCCGTCCATACATAGCCCGGCAGGCACTGGGCACGGAATTCGCTTTTTTGGCGGGGGCAAGACCCCCAACACAGGAGCGAATATGGGTCGCTTGAATCTTCCGTGCCTGGTCGTCGCAGCGTTGCTCGTGCCCGCGGCCGCCACCGCGCAGAACCAGTGGCAGCGGACCGTGCGCAGTCAGGTCAGCCAGCACGCCGACTTCCTTTCCAATCGCGGCTACACGATGAGCGGTGATGTGTACGACGGGAACCTCAAGAACAACTATTACGAGGACCTGACGATCAAACTGCAGCCGGGGACGTCCTACGCGTTCCTGGGAGTTTGCGATCAGGACTGCCGCGACATCGATCTGCGCCTGTACGATCCTGATGGGGACGAGGTGGCTTCCGACGTCCGCACCGACGATTGGCCCATTGTGTCGATCTCGCCGTCCTACACCGGTACGTATACGCTGCGGGTTTCGATGGCGAGCTGCGCCAACGATCCCTGCTACTACGGGATTGGGGTATACAAGAAATAGACGTATAGCGCCCGAGTCTCTAGTAGACGCCGAGACGCCACAGACGACAGCGGTCATGAGGTTCGAGGTACGAGGATTTTCCTCGTCGCTCAGAGTCTCGTGACCGCTGTCGCGTTTTCTAGTGCTCGGAGTGGTCAAGCTCCTCCACTAGAGCGAGATATCCCCCGGGCCGGGTGTGCTCGTTTGTGCTCAAACGCGAGCGAAAGTTCGCTATTCGCTGTCCCCTCGACTAGCTTGCGCCATGCCTACCATTCATTGTCACCTCTGTGGCGGTTTCATCGCCGATCCAGCAGGCACCACGTACCGCTCGCCCGATCCCGCTGCGCCGCGTGCGGCGATTCCACACACGGCGCTGTGCACCTGCGAACATGCCGTTGTCTACGAAGCTGCGACGGACCCGGTCAGTTCGTTGCGTCCCGTTCATCACATCCGCTCGGCGTCCCGCAATTAAGCCCAATCGCGCGGCGGCGCGGAGCCCGCTCGTGGTCGATCGCGGGCCGGCGCGCTGTCCGGCCTGCCGCAAGTACCTCACCTTCCGCACCGATCGATTCGGCCGCATGGTCGAATACTGCAGCTGCGGGCACCTCGCCTTTGTGGAGCGTCGCAGCGGCAAGCGCGACGAGCCGGGGAGCCCATGACAAAGGAAGTGGCGCTGGAGATCGACGGGACGGTGGCCGAGCTGCTCCGCAACTCCACCTTTCGCGTGACGCTCGTGAACGGTCATTCCGTGCTGGCGACAATTGCGGGCAAGATGCGGAAGTTTCGCATCCGGGTGCTGGAGGGCGATCGCGTGACATGCGCGCTATCGCCCTACGATCTCACGCGCGGAAGGATCGTGTACCGCCACAAGTAGGGGCTCGAGGGGTCACCCGCATAGCCGGGGGGCGAGAGCTCTCCGGCTTTTCGTTTTATCCCCAAAAGCACGTCTCTCGCTCCACGCGCGTTCCACGAGAAAAGCAGATCCCGACATGCTCGCTTGCTTTTTTGAGAGAAAAGAAGGGTTAGATTCGCCAGCTCAAGTGATCAGCCTAGGAGGAGCCCCAAGCAGGTTGGCCGGGCGCGAGCGGCATGCAGCCAACGTACTTCCCCGGCACCCGCAGGTAGCGCAGCGCCTGCGTCATCCCGGTCTCGGACGAGAAGTAGGCGCCGAGTGCGAGCGTACGCACCGGCTCGAACCAGGCTTCCTTGCCCACGGAGCGCACGAACGTCTCGCGCTCCGCGCGCGATCGCTCGAGGAAGTGCGCGTTGCGAAAGCGCTCGAGCCCGTCCCGCACCCTCTGCTGATCCGCCGGCGTGTAGCAGTCGCTGAGAATCAAGTTCATGGCCGCGCCCGCGCCCGCAGCCTTCGCGCCCGGTGAGCTGGCTGTGGTGGGGAGCAAGGTGTCGGCGATTTCCTCCATCAGCGCTTGATCCGAAGCGCGACCCGAGCGGCATGCAGCCAGGATGCCGCTGGACGCAATGAGCGCTTTGAGAGCGTCGCGCCGATTCACAAATTCCTCCGCTTCAGCTCATCCACGGCGTGGTTCGCCGCGCGCGCGGTCAACGCCATATAGAGGATGGACGGACTCTGGTTCCCGGTCGACGTCATGCACGCGCCGTCGGTCACGAACACGTTCGGGCAGCCATGCACCTGATTCCACTCATTGAGCACCGACCGGCGCGGGTCCTTCCCCATGCGCGCGCCGCCCATCTCGTGGATGTCGAGCCCCGGCGCCCAGCCCTTGTCGTGGGTTTCGACGTCGTGGCACCCCGCGGCCTCGAGCATCTCGGCCGCCTGTGTGCGCCAGTCTCGGATCATGCGCTCATCGTTAGCGTCGTAGTCCACGTTCATCACGAGCAGCGGGATCCCCCATTGGTCTTTCTGCGACTCATGGAGGCGCACGTGGTTCGACTCCTTGGGGATCGTCTCACCCTGCATGTACATGTAGATCCCCCACGGCCCCGGCTGCGTCTGCGCGTCCTTGAACGCTTCGCCCGACAGTGCATCGGTCTCCACGCCGCGCTCGCGATACGCGCCGGTGAACGTGGTATAACCGCCGACGAAATCGGTGTCCTGTCGCCCGAGGTTCCGGAAGTTCACGAGGATGCACTCCGTCGGATTGCGCCCGAAGAAGTACTTGTCCGTAAACCCGTCGATCTTTCCGTGCCCTGCCACGCGATAGTTATGGTGCATCACGTATTTGCCGAGCAACCCGCTGTCGTTGCCGAGGCCGTGGGGGAAGCGCGACGACGTGGAGTTGAGCAGCACCAGCGTGGAGTTCAGCGCTGACCCATTCACGAAGATGATGCGCGCGCCGAACTCGAGCTGCTCGTGCGTGTTCGCATCGATGATGCGGACGCCCGACGCCTTACCGGTCTTGTCGTCGTACACGATCGAGTGCACCACCGAGTGCGGCCGCACCGTGAGGTTGCCGGTCTTCATCGCCCACGGCAGCGTCGACGAATTG
>DATBIF010000019.1:0-2383 GCA_036557045.1 Steroidobacteraceae bacterium | reverse complement strand
CGCATGAACCGGGCGCGTGCCGAAAAGGCGGACCTCTTCGTGTCGATCCACGCCGATTCCATCCGCGATCGCAGCATCGCCGGATCTTCCGTCTACGTACTCTCGCCCCGTGGCGCGAGCGACGAAGCCTCGCGTTGGCTCGCTGAGCGCGAGAACGCGTCGGACCTGATCGGAGGGGTGTCGCTGGATGACAAGGACAACGTCCTGGCTTCGGTACTGCTGGACCTGTCACAGACCGCGAGCCTGACGGCCAGCCTGTCGGCTGCGCAGAACGTGCTGGTGGAGCTCGATCGCGTCGGTGAAGTGCGCAAGCACAATGTGCAGCAGGCGGGGTTCGTGGTGTTGAAGTCGCCGGACATTCCCTCGCTGCTGATCGAGACGGCCTATATCTCCAATCCGGGCGAGGAGCGGCGGCTCAAGGATCCGCGCCGCCAGGATCAGCTCGCCACTGCGATCCACGCCGGGATTCGCGGTTACTTCTACGAGAACCCGCCGCCCGGCACGCGTGTTGCTGAGCTCGTGGCACAGCGTAACGGCACGCCCGATCGCAAGATTCTCGCCCAGGACGCCAACGCGGACATCACGGCCCGCTAGGCCGGCTCTGTGCAGAGTTGCCCTGGCGCAAACTCCTGCGCTCCCCTCAGTTCCTGCGGGTAAACTGCGGGCGCTCTCAGCGGTGCCCCAATGCCCATTCGCGTCCTCGAACCCGAGCTCATCAGCCAGATCGCCGCGGGCGAAGTCATCGAGCGTCCGGGCTCGGTCATCAAGGAACTGGTGGAGAATGCCCTCGACGCCGGCGCGCGGCGCATCGACATCGAAGTCGAGAAGGGCGGGGTGGCGTTGTGCCGCGTACGCGACGACGGCAGCGGCATCGCCGCAGCTGAGCTGCCGTTGGCGCTGGCGCGTCATGCCACGAGCAAGATCAGCGCGCTCGATGACCTAGAGCACGTGGTGAGCTTCGGTTTTCGCGGCGAGGCGCTGCCGAGCATCGCTTCGGTGTCACGCCTCGAGATGACCTCGCGCACCGCGGGAGCCGAACACGCCTGGAAGGTCGGCTCCGGCGCCGAGGCCGCGCCCGCGGCCCATCCAGCGGGCACCACCGTGGAGGTGCGCGACCTGTTCTTCAACGTGCCCGCGCGGCGCAAGTTCCTGCGCAGCGAAGCGACGGAGCTGCAACACATCACGCGTCACGTGGAGCGCCTCGCGCTCAGCCACTTCGATGTCGCGATCCAGCTGACGCACAACCAGCGTCGCGTCATCGCGCTACCGGTCGCCACCAATCGGGCGGAGCGTGAAGAGCGCCTGGCGCAGGTCTGTGGCGGCGAATTCCTGAATTCCGCGTTGCAGATCGAGAATGTGGCGGCGGGACTCAAGCTGAGCGGGTGGATCGCGCAACCGACGTTCGCACGTGCGCAGCCGGACCTGCAGTTCTGGTTCATCAATGGACGCCCGGTGCGCGATCGGCTGCTGGTCAACGCGGCGCGACTCGGCTATCGCGACGTGCTCTTTCATGGACGTCACCCCGCGTACGTGCTGTACCTCGAGCTCGACCCGGCGCGTGTCGATGTGAACGCGCACCCCACGAAGCAGGAAGTCCGCTTTCGCGACTCGCGCAGCGTGCACGACTTCGTGCATCGCACGCTGAGCCAGGTCCTGAGCGAAACCCGCCCACGAGGTCACGCGCGCGGGCCGATTGCGGGCATTGCGCAGCTTGTCGAGTCAGGACAGATGGGGTTCGCACTGCGCGATGCGTCTGCTCCCGCGTACCTCGCGGGACCGGCGAGTGCAGCGGTCGCTGCCCTGCCCCAGCCGGACCCGGAGCAATTCCCGCTCGGCTTCGCGCTCGGTCAGCTGCACGGCATCTACATCCTGGCGCAGGCCGCGGACGGTCTCGTCGTCGTCGACATGCACGCCGCGCACGAACGGGTGACCTATGAGCGCCTGAAGCGCCTGGCGGCAGGCGAAAGCGCCCAGCCGCAACTGTTGTTGATGCCCGTCGTCGTCGAAGTCTCGGTGACGGAAGCCGAGCGCGCCGAAGCGCACCACGAGGAATTCGCGCGGCTCGGCTTTGAGATCGATCGGCTCGACGCACAACGCCTCGCGATCCGCCAGGTCCCGGCGCTGCTGTCCAGGACGGATATGGGTGCGGTTCTGCGCGACGTGCTCGCTGAGCTCGGCAGCAACGAACGCAGTCTCCACATCCAGGACCAGGGCAATGAGCTGCTGGCTTCGCTCGCTTGCCGCAGTGCGCTGCGCGCGCACCGGAGCATGACGCTTCCCGAGATGAACGCGCTGCTGCGCGAGATGGAGCGCACGGAACGCGCCGACCAATGCAACCATGGCCGGCCCACCTGGATGCGCCTGAGCGTCGCCGATCTCGATC
>DATBIF010000018.1:0-6566 GCA_036557045.1 Steroidobacteraceae bacterium | reverse complement strand
TCGAGGGGCGGGAAGGCGCCCGGATCGACATCATGACGCATCGCGAGTCGACGCCCGCCGGGCCGCTGGTGCAGATCAGCGTCGCCGATAACGGGCCCGGCTTCGCGCCCGATATCATTGGCCAGGCGTTCGATCCCTATGTCACCAGCAAGCCCAAGGGCACCGGGCTCGGGCTGGCGATCGTCAAGAAGATCGTCGAGGAGCATGGCGGGCGCATCGAGGCCGAGAACCGGCGCAGCGGCGGCGCGCGGATGCGGGTCACACTGCCGGCCGATGAACGCACCCGTGTCGGCTTCCTGCCGCGCGATGCACGCAAGGGCGAAATGAGGAGGGAGCGCGCATGAACTCACCGCGCATTCTGATCATCGACGACGAAGCCGACATCCGCAGCCTGCTGCGCGAGATCCTTTCGGAGGAAGGCTACGAGGTCGATGTCGCGGCCGACGCAGCGCAAGCGCGCGCATCGCGGGCCCGCTCGAGCCCGGATCTCGTCTTGCTCGATATCTGGATGCCGGATACCGACGGGATCACGCTGTTGCGCGAGTGGTCGCGCGGGCCCGCGATGGTCGACTGCCCGGTGGTGATGATGTCGGGACACGGCACCGTGGAGACCGCGGTCGAAGCGACCCGTCTCGGCGCCTTCGATTTCGTCGAAAAACCGCTGTCGCTCGCGAAGCTGCTGCGCACGGTGGAACGCGCGCTCGATGCGGGGCGCCAGAAACGCCAGGGCACACGCAATCTCCTGCCGCCGCCCGTCGCTCCGGTCGGCCGCAGTCGCGCGATGCAGCTGATCCGCGAACAGGTGCAGCAGGTCGCACCGCATGACGCTCCGATCCTGATGCTCGGCGAGTCCGGTTCGGGCCGCGAGGCGTTTGCGCGCTACGTGCATTCCCTCAGCCCGCGCAGCAGTCATCCCTTTGTTGTGGTCGTGGCCGGGAGCCTGAGCGAGGACTCAGCCGCCACCATGCTGCACGGCCGTGAGGGCGCTGCCGAGCCCGGCCTGTACGAGCAGGCCGAGGGCGGAACGCTCTACATCAACGGCCTCGAGGATCTGCTTCCGGCGGTGCAGCGCCTGATTCTTGCGGACCTCGAGAGTGGCAGCTACACACGCGTCGGCGGCAATACTTCGCGCCCGCTCAAGCTGCGCATGCTGACCTCGGCGCAGCCTGGTTTCGAAGCCCGCGGTGGAACCGAGCCATTCCGCCGCGACCTGCTCTCGCATCTCAACGTGGTGATGCTGCGCGTGCCGCCCTTGCGCGAGTATGCCGAGGACGTGCCGGAACTGCTGCGCTACTACGTCGACCGCTTCGTGGACGACGGCGGACTGCCGTTCCGGCGTTTCAGCGTGGCGGCACAGAACCGGCTGCGCAACTATCCCTGGCCGGGGAACATTCACGAGCTCAAGAACCTGGTGCAGCGCCTCCTGATCCTCAAGGGCGCGGAAGAGATCGGCCTCGACGAGATCGAGCGCGAGCTGGCGACGCAACTGCCCGTGAACGAGCCGCTCGTCAAGCAGGATCTGCTGGCGCTGCCGTTGCGTGAAGCGCGCGAACAGTTCGAGCGCGCTTACCTGCAGCAGCAGCTCCTGATCTGCAACGGCAAGGTCGGTCAGCTCGCCAAGCGCGTCGGCATGGAACGCACGCACCTGTATCGGAAGCTGCGTTCGCTCGGTGTCGATTTCCGCAACATCACGGAGGACTGACTCGCGCGTGCAGGTTCGCAGGGAGTCAGGGCAACAGGCAGCTGAAGATATGATCGCTGCAGATGCCGCCGTCACGGCGCTCTACACCTACCCGGTAAAAGGCTGCCGCGGTATCTCGCATCACGAGCAGACCCTGACACCGACCGGTCTCGCCTGGGATCGGAACTGGATGTTCATTTCTCCAGCCGGACGCTTCCTGACCCAGCGCGAATGCCCGCGCCTTGCCTGCATCGACGTCGAAGTTGAGGAGCACGAAATCGTGCTGCGCTCCGCAGGCCACCCCGAATTGCGCTGTCCCATCCAGAGCGATGGACCGAGCGTCGAGACCAAAGTCTGGGGCGACCAGTGTCGTGCCCAGGTCAATAGCGTCGACACTCAGGACTGGCTCGAAGCGGTCACGGGCCGGCGCGGGCAACTGGTGCGCTCGCTCCCGGGTGATGAGCGCATCAGCCAGCGCGAATTCACCGGAGCACACGTCGCACCGGTGCGCTTCGCGGATGGTTATGCACTGCTCATTACGAACGAAGGCTCGCTCGAAGACCTGAACGGTCATCTCGAAGAGGCGGTTCCGATGGCGCGCTTCCGGCCCAACCTCGTGCTGCGCGGCCTGCCGGCGTTCGCCGAGGATGACGTCGCCAGCATCCGCATCGGCGAAGTGGAGCTGCGCCTGGTGAAACCCTGCACTCGCTGCATCGTGACGACGACCGACCAGAGCACCGGCGAGCGACGTGGCGCGGAGCCGTTGCAGACGCTGGGTGAATATCGCTGGCTCGATTCCCTGCGCGGCGCGGGGTTCGGCATGAACGCGATCGTGGCGCGTGGCGCCGGCCAGTCGCTGCGTGTCGGCGACCAGGTGCAGGTCGAATGGCGCACGCCCGGCGCACCGCGCGCCTGGTAGAGGCCTGGAAGCCAGCGCGTCCGTGTTCTTCACGGTCGCGAAGCGACGTCGCGGGCCGAGCCCGCTGGCCTCAGGGCGTTCTGGTTGCCGCTTGCGGCGCGGCCTGCGCCGCGAACAGATCCTGGTTCTCCTTCAGCCACCGCATCGACATCTCGACGCGCTCGCGCCCGCTCGGGTGATCGTAGAACAACAGCTCCTCGAGCCGCGAAGGTTCGAGCTTGCGATAGGCACCCAGGCGCATCGCTGCAGTCGCAAATCCGTAGGGCTCACGTGCGGCATTGAGGCCGAAGAGGTCCGCCTCGGACTCGAAGGCGCAAGTGAAGCGGTTCGTGATGGGTGTCACCAGGAAGAAGTAGACGCTCAGCACGATGAGCGCGTACGGAAGTCCCGCGGGATCGGCCCGTCCCGTGATGCCGAGACGCTGGCCGAGTCCCGGCAGCATGCGCTCCATGGCCGTGTGCAGCAGCAGGAAGCCGCAGGCGAAGATCACCGTGTAGAAGACCACGCCGATGATGGGATGGTGCAGTACGTAGTGGCCCATCTCGTGGCCCATGACCGCCTTGATCTCCGGGAGCGAGGTGCGGTTCAGGAGATTGTCGTTGAGACTGACGCGCGTCGTCCCGAACAAGCCGCTGACATTCGCGCCCACGCGCTTGGTTTGCTTCGACGCGTCGAACCACATCACGTTGTCGACCGGGATCTGGTTCGCATGCGCGAGCGACAGCACGGCTGCGCGCGCCGGGCCTTCCTCGAGCGGCTTGTAGTCGTTGAACAGCGGCGCCAGGAAGACCGGAGTGATCATGAACAAGAACAGCAGGAACAGGCACATGAAACCCGACGCCCAGAGCCAGGCACGCGGCCCGGTGCGACGCACGAGTGCATAGATGCCCGTGATCACGATCACGCCGAGCACGATGAGCGAGAACAGGTTCTTGACGTCGTCCCACAGCCAGCCGCCGAAATCCTGGTTGGACATGCCGTACCGATGTTCGCGGAAGAAGCCGCTGTACCAATCCATCGGCAGGGACAGCAGCCAGAAGACCGGCAGGAGCATGCACACGAAAAGTGCCGCCTGCAGCGCCGGCCGCTTGGTGATGCGCTCGGCCAGCGTCCGCGCGCGCACCGACCAGCCGCGCCACAGGATCAGGGCGAGCACGCCGACCGAGTACAGGAACTGCCACAGCTGCAACCAGTAACCGCCTTCGAAGTAGGCATCGGAGCGCGTGCGCTGCTCGGGCGTGAGCATCGCGAGGTAGGCCTGGGTGGCGCGCTCGACATCGAATCCCGGCGCCGGCCGCGCCGCGTCGGGAATATAGGTTCCGGGCGGCAATTCGGGTGCCGGCTCTGCGGCGAAAGCCTCCGCGACATATAGAAAGAGGAGTAGGGAGCCAGCGAGCGCGGGCAGCCAGTTGCGCATGGTGATGAATCTCCGGGTGCGTCCTCCGGGTGGACGCGCGGGTTGGTTGTTGTGTGATGCCGAGGCATGCGGGGCACGCGCGAGGGTGCCATGGCGTGCGATCGGCTCCAAGCAGCAAGGGACGAGCGTAGAGCCGGTACAATCAGGAAACAATCCGGCAGTGGCGACGGTCTACTGTTCGTTCCGGTCACCAACTAGAGGTCCAGGGAGAAACTCCATGAGCAACAGAGCTACCCAGGTCGCACTCGCCGCCGCCGCGGCCATGATGTTCGCCGCCGGCGCGCCAGGTACGGCAGCGGCGGCCGACGCAGGCACGGTGAAGTGCGAAGGCGTCAACAGCTGCAAGGGCACTTCGGCCTGCGCCGGCGCCGAGAACTCCTGCAAGGGCGAGAATTCCTGCAAGGGCAAGGGCTGGCTCGAGATGACCAAGGCCGATTGCGACGCCGCAAAGGAAAAGATGGCGAAGGAAAAGTCCGGTTCCTGATTCGATGTCGGCGCTGCTCCATCCTTCGTTGGGATTTGGGATCGGGCTGCGCACGCAGCACTACGAGGCGCTCCTCGATCAGCGTGCGAACCTCGACTGGCTCGAGGTGCTCACCGACAACTACCTGGTGCCGGGTGGCAAGCCGCTGCATTTCCTGGGACGCATCCGCGAGCAGTACCCGATCGCGCTGCACGGCGTCGCGCTCTCGATCGGCAGTACCGATGCGCTCGACCGCGAATACCTGCGGCAGGTGAAGGCGCTCGCGCGGGGGTGCGACGCTGCGTGGATTTCGGATCACCTGTGCTGGACGGGAATCGCGGGTCGCAATACGCACGATCTGCTGCCGCTCCCGTATACCGAGGAGGCGCTGCGCCACGTCGTTGAACGCGTGCGCATGGCGCAGGACATCCTGGAGCGCCGGATCGTGCTCGAGAATGTCTCGAGCTATGTCAGCTTCAAGAGCTCGACGCTGTCCGAATCCGGGTTCCTGCGCGCTGTCGCGCAGGAGGCCGACTGCCTGATCCTGCTGGACGTCAACAATGTCTACGTCAGCAGCGTCAATCATGGTCTCGATGCGCTTGCCTACCTCGACGCGATGCCGGCGGATCGCGTGCAGCAGGTCCATCTCGCCGGGCACGACGATCGCGGTCCATGCCTGGTGGATACGCACGATCGTCCGGTACCTGCGCCGGTGTGGGATCTTTATGTGGCAGCCGTGCGCCGCTTTGGGGCGATCTCAACCTCTCTCGAGCGTGACGCCGACATCCCGCCACTCGGCGATCTCGTTGCGGAACTGGATGCCGCACGCTCTCTGGCGCGCAGTGCGCTGAGTTGCGCGGCATGAACGATCCCTCGCTTTCAGTCCTGCAGCAGGCGCTGCAGCAGTTCATCCTGCGAGGTGCGAGCGACGTCGGCGAGTATGTGAATGGCAGTGCACGGGCTTCCGGCGGCGCGCGCCTGGCGGTCTATGCAAACGCGTATCGCACGCGCCTCGCTGAAGCCCTGGAAAGCAACTTCCCAATGCTCGCGAGGTTGCTGGGGGACGAGGAGTTTCGACTGCTCGCGGGCAGGTACATCGAGCAGCACGAGTCCTCGCATCGCTCGGTGCGCTGGTACGGCGATCGCCTGGCGTCATGCCTGGCCGCTGACTCGCGCTACCGGGATGCGGCGCTCCTCTCCGATCTGGCGGCGTGGGAATGGGCGATGGCGGAAGCCTTCGACGCGGCAGACGCGCCATGCCTGTCGCGGGGCGAGCTCACGAGCCATGCGCCCGACGAATGGGCGGATCTCAGGTTCCGCCTTCACCCGGCGGTCCGACGGCTCGACCTGGCATGGAACGCGCCGCAGACCTGGAGGGCCCTGCAGGACAACTCCGCGACTCCGGGACCTGAATGCGTCTCGCCGCGGCAGTGCTGGTTGCTCTGGCGAAAGGACCTGCAGCTCCTGTTTCGACCGCTCGATTCGCTCGAAGCCGTGGCCCTCGACGGGCTCGCGGCCGGCAACAGCTTTGGCGAGTTGTGCGGCCAGTTGGCTGAGCGGTTCGGCGAGGCGGAGGCCGCCTCTCGCGCGGCGCAACTGCTCAACGTCTGGGTCGAAGGCGGACTGATCAGCTCAATCGTCGCCGGCTAGCGACAGACCGTCGCGATATCCCGCCATTAACAATGCTTCACGCGCCGCAGTGTGAACTAGGCTGCGGCTCCACGATCATTGAAAAGTCATGATGAGTGCGCTCGACCGGAGACACCGGGTGAAACGCAAGCTCCTCCTCTCGTCGTTCCTGCCCGCGCTCATCGTGAGCGGCGCCGTCGCGGCTCAGTCCGCGGAGTACAACGGCCGCTTCGTGCATCCTTCGGGCGCGGCGCTCGCCACCGATCGCATCATCGTGAAGTGGCGCGCCACCTCGTCCATCGCCTCGGCGAACCAGGCGCCGGGCACCGCGCAACTGAATGCGCTGCCGGCGCTCGCCGGCATGCACGTCGAGTCCGCTGCGCAGATCGCGCCACGCCTGCAGTTGCTGCGCCTGTCGCAGCCGCTGGCCGCCGCGGATTTCCAGCAGATGCTGCAG
>DATBIF010000017.1:0-4806 GCA_036557045.1 Steroidobacteraceae bacterium | reverse complement strand
CGCGCGCAGCCAGGACATCCTCAGGAGCCGCTGGATGACGGAGAACAAGGCGACGCTGCACGAGCTGGCGGCACGCTACAACGTATCCGCGGAGCGCATTCGCCAGATCGAGGCCAACGCCATCAAGAAGCTTCGGGCGCTGGTCGCGCCCGAAGCTGCTCTCGAAGGCTGATTATCAGTCGTCAGGACGGGGTCAGGAAGGCTGGGTGATCGGCGCCAGGGTGAGCTCCACCCGGCGATTGAGCTGCCGGCCTTCCGGCGTGTCGTTGGTGGCCACCGGGTGCGTCTCGCCCGCACCGATCGTGATGATCCGCTGTTGCATCAGGCCTTTGCCTTCCAGGTACTGAGCCACGGTCTGCGCCCGGCGCTCTGAAAGCGCCTGGTTGTATTCCGTCGAACCGGTGCTGTCGGTGTGGCCCGCGACCTCGACGATGGTCTTGTCGTACTCCTTCAATACCAGCCCCACCGAGTCGAGCACCTTGAAGAAGTTGGCGTTGAGATCGGCGCTGTCGGTCTTGAAGGTGATGTTGCCCGGCATGTTGAGCGTGATGTTGTCGCCCATGCGAGTGACGCTCACACCGGTGCCCTGCAGCTGATCGCGCAATTTCTTTTCCTGCACGTCCATGTAGTAACCGACGCTGCCGCCGGCCAGTGCGCCGACGCCGGCGCCGATGAGCGCGCGCTCGCGCCGCTGCTTCGCGTCATGACCGGTAAGCAGACCAACAACTGCGCCCGCTGCGGCGCCGATGCCAGCGCCCTTGGCAGCCTTGCTCGTCTGCTGCTCGCCCGTGTATGGATTGGTGGTCTGGCAGCCCGCGAGCACCAGCGCCGCACACAGCGCCGCTGTCGTCATGAACCTGATCGTGCGCATTCGCATTCGTGATTCCTCCGTCTTCACTTCGCTTGTCTCCCTCGACCGCACGCGTCACTGTGAGTTCGGCTGCCTGAACGCCACTTGAATGGCGAAATCTACAATCCGCGCTCCGGCGCCGGCGGGGTCGTAGCATTACGGTAGCCCTTCGGCCGGATCGCAACCGTGTTGCGGATCACTGTGCAGCGACTCCCATCGGCCAGATGATAGCCGTACTCGAACGTCGGCGTGGCGCGCCCGGATGTCTCCAGCTCGCGACGAATCTGTCCCTCGAGCTCACCGGGAAAATCGAAACGCAGCTCGAGATCGCTGCTGCCGCCGCGTTGAAAGTCGATGCTCATCGCGCGCGTCCACACCGAGTAGCCCGGGAACACGCGTGCGCAGGCGATTGCAGCGATCGGGTCGGCGAGCGCTGCCTGGTACCCGCCGAACATCACGCCGCCGGGATTGCGCGAGAAGGTATTGAGCGGCAGCACCACGCGGATGTGGCGCCAGTCCGCGCTCACCTCGCGCACCCTGATGCGCATGAGGAAGAACGGCGGATAGATCTCGAGCCGCCTTGCGTCGGAAATGAAACCCGCAGTCGAAAAATACTGCATGACGCGCTGGCCAAGCGTCGGCGAATTCATCGCGTGCTCCTCGCGAGGTTGCCCAGTTGCGGGCGTCCGGGTGCGGGCGTAGCTTTGCCGCCATCATGAGGACCGCGCAAGCGTGGCTCGACGAATACTCCGAGAGCCACCGCCACGTCACCAACGAAGCGCTGCACTGGATCTGCGTTCCGGCGATCCTCGTGAGCGTCATCGGGCTGCTCTGGTCTCTGCCGTTCCCCGCGGCGGCGCGCGAGCTCTCGCCCTTTCTCAACTGGGGAGGCCTCTTCGTCCTGGCCGCCGTCATTTACTACTTCCTCGTCTCCCTGCCGCTCGCGATCGGAATGCTCGTGGTGCTGCTCGCGATGCTCGGCATCGTGCACTGGCTGGCTGGATTCAGCACTCCACTGTGGCTCATCTGCGTGGCGATCTTCGTCGTCGCCTGGATCGGCCAGTTCATCGGTCACGCCGTGGAAGGCCGGCGTCCCTCGTTCTTCAAGGACCTCCAGTTCCTCATGATCGGGCCGATGTGGCTCCTGTCGCACCTCTATCGGCGCGCCGGCATTCCTTTCTGACCTGATTTCCTGCCTTTGAATCCGCCGCTTGCGCCGTCGCGAATCGACGGTGGCAAGAAGGCGGCGCAGCCGCGCGCCGCCAGGTTGCGCAGCAGCATGGTCCGCGGCGGCATTCGTGTCCTTCGATTCGTGTCTTTCGGGAATGAGTGAGTTTCGCCGCAGCCGATTTTTCCCGCGCGCGGCGCTCGCTACCGTATGCATCACAAAAATTTCGCGGGAGTCCGATGGTGTTTTCGCGTGTTACAACCCGGTATCGCAGTGCGGCGTCGGTATTGGCGCTGTTGCTCTCCGGGATGCCGCTGGCAGCGCAGGCTGATGGCGATGGAGGCACGCAGCCCACGGTCGGGGAGATCATGCAGCGCGCAGCCAGCCGCGCTCCGGACGAGGCGAGGGGGTGGTCGATCGCGCTCGACAATGACCTCTTCGGGCCCGCGGGCACTGATCGTGACTACACCGGCGGTCTCGGCGTTTCCGTGTACGGCGCGCAGACCGCGAAGTACTGGTGGTCGCTCGATCGGCTGCTGAAACACCTCGATGAGCCGCTGTTCGCGCGCAACGCGAACTGGCGGGACGCCCAGCGGCTGCACGCGGTGCAAGCCGGCGTCGTGATCTTCACGCCGCAGGACATCAGTTCTGCTGCGGTCGTGCAAAACGACCGGCCTTACGCCAGCCTGCTGTTCGTCACCAGCAGTCGCGACTATGTCGCGGCAGGTGAGCGACGCACGCGCTACAGCGGACTCACCCTCGGCGTCCTCGGCCTGCGCGCCACAACCGACCTGCAGGAAGCGGTCCACAAGGTGATCCCCAGCGATGAGCCGCGCGGCTCGGGCAACCAGATTTCGGAGGGAGGCGAGCTCACCGCGCGCTATTTCACCGGAGGTTCGCGGCTGCGCGCCCAGCGTCTCGCATTCGGTGACAAGTCGATCGAGGCGAAAACCACCTGGGAGATGAGCGCCGGCTACCTCACGGAAGCGAGCTACTCGATTACGACGCGCTTCGGGGTCATCAACTCACCGTGGTGGACATTCAACCCGGAGCGCGTCGACTACATGGCTCAGCCCGCACCCCAGGCGCCGGCCAGTGGTCGCAGCGAGATGTACTTCTTCGCTGGCGCGAAAGTGCGCCTGCGCGCCTACAACGCGTTCCTGCAGGGCCAGTTCCGCGACAGTGCACACACGATCCCGGCCGCTGACCTCAACTACGTGATCGGCGAGGCGTGGTTTGGTCTGGCCACACGATTGGCGGGCGGCACGCAGATCAGCTACGCCGTGCGCTATGAGACCGCCGAAATTCGCAATGGGCTCGCGAATCGCAGCCCGGTGTGGGGTGGAGTGACGATCTCCCACAGCTTCTGATCCCCCGTTGCCCCTCTTCCCGCCGAGGCGGGAGAGGGGATTTTTTTGCTTCTCCCGCCGCGCTTCTGCGGCCCGCTCGCTCAGGTTAGGCTATCTGATGTGAGCGATGATCGCCCTTCACCCGATGCACTTCTGGCGGAGGCCGGCAGCGAAGGGCGCGGCCGGCTTAAGATTTTTCTGGGCGCTGCGCCGGGTGTCGGCAAGACATATGAGATGTTGTCGGTCGCAAGGCGCCGCCAGGCCGAGGGCGTCGACGTCGTTGCCGGCATCGTGGAAACCCATGGTCGCTCAGAGACGGCCGCGCTGCTCGAGGGGTTGCCGGTCATCCCGCGCCGTCGCGTCCACTACCGCGATCGCGACTTCGAGGAACTCGATCTCGATGCGCTGCTGGCCCGCAAGCCAAAGATCGCCCTCGTCGACGAGCTGGCGCACACCAATGTCCCCGGCAGCCGGCACGAAAAGCGCTACCAGGATGTTGAGGAACTGCTCGAGGCCGGCATCGATGTGTTCACGACCCTCAACGTTCAGCACATCGAGAGTCTCAACGATCTCGTCGAACGTGTCACAGGCGTGAAGGTGCGCGAGCGTCTCCCCGACCGAGTGCTCGAAACGGCCAACGAGATCGAGCTGATCGATCTGCCGGCCGAGGAGCTCATCAAGAGGATGCACGAGGGCAAGGTCTACATCCCCGATGTCGCACAGCGTGCGGTGCAGAACTTCTTTTCGCGCGGGAACCTCCTGGTATTGCGCGAGCTGGCGATGCGCATCGCGGCCGAACGCGTCGATGCCGATCTGCAGAGCTACATGCGCGCGCGCGCGATTGAAGGTCCGTGGCCGGCTCGCGGCCGCATCCTCGTATGCATTGGCGCCGATTCGCAGGCCGAGCGACTCGTGCGTCTTGGCAAACGCATTGCCGAGCGGCGCCAGTTGCCGTGGACTGTGCTGCACGTCCAGACCAGTCGGGCCGACGAGCTTTCAGGCGCGCAGCGCGAGCGTCTGCAGGGCGCCTTCACTCTCGCCGAGCAGCTCGGTGCCCGGGCGGAAACTCTCAATGGACAGGGCGTCGCCAACGAAGTGTTGGCATACGCTGCCGCACAGAACGTCAGTGAGATTGTGGTCGGCCGCTCGCGGCGCCGCCTGGTTCAATTGCGCTTGCGGCCCGCGCTCGCAACAGCCCTGGTTGAACGCGGCGATGACTTTGAGATCATCATCGCGAGTCAGTCGGAGGACGCGACGCCGCCTGGCGCAACCGCAGACACGCTGATTGAGCCACCACCGTATCGCATCCGTCCCTACCTGGAGAGCGTGCTCGCGGTGCTGCTTGCGGTGGCGGTTGCTGCGTTGTTGGATCGTTACCTGGCGGTCGGCGACCTGTCGCTCGTCTTCCTGTTCGCCGTGTTGCTTGCGGCAATCCGGCA
>DATBIF010000016.1:0-4450 GCA_036557045.1 Steroidobacteraceae bacterium | reverse complement strand
CGCGCGTAATGCGCACGGCGTCGGGCTGCCACAGCGTAAAGGCGTTCACCGGGCCCGCCGACCAGTGCCGTGTTGCTATCCGGTGCGGGATCCGGCAGAGAGCAGCTGTGCGCGCAGCGTCTCGGGATGTTTCGCGCTGAGCGTCTCGACCAGGTGAGGCACGGCCTGAGCCGCGAGCGCCTGAGCGGCACTGTGTTCGCCACGCTGTTCGTGGATGCGAGCGATCAGCAGCAGCGACAGGCCTGTGAGACTCGAGTACGGCTTCTCGCCTTGCAGCTTGCGGGAAATATCGAGCGAGCGTTGCGCATCCGCGAGCGCTGCGTCGATAGTCCCCTGCTTCAGGTAGACATCGGCCCGGATCAGCAGCACGCGCACCAGCGGCGCGACCGCCATGCCGCGCCCATCGTAGAACTCGACGATGCCCGACAGCCGTGTGATCGCCTCGGGCAAGCGGCCGCGTGCCGCGTCGATGCGTGCCTGCATCTGCCTGGTGAGAATCGCCGGGACGCTGTCCTCCGGAACCGTCTTGCCAACCTCCGGGGCGACCATCGCGACTTCGGTTTCCGCGCGCGCGACTTCGCCCATCAGAAGATAGGTGCCGGCACGGTAGGCAATCCCTGCCGCGCGCACGGTGGCATTGCCCGCGCGATTCGCCGACTCGATCGCGACTCCGTAGGCCTCCAACGCTTCCGGATAGCGAGCAAGTGCAGTCAGAGCAGCGGCCCGGTTGAGCAGCAGGTATGGAGGCGGCTCTCCCCCGACCGCGCGATGGGCTGCGATGCGCAGCGCCTCGTCGTACTGCTCGAGTGCGCGCAGGGTGTCGCCGGAGCCCATGCTGGCGAGGCCCAGGTTGTTGCGCAGGAAGAAAACCCCGGGACTCTCGCCGCGTCCCAGCTTGACCATCTTGTCGAGCGCCTGCCCATAGAACCTTTCGGCCGCACTGTTGTTACCACCGAGGTAGTGAGCTGCCGCGATGTCGGCCAGCAACTCGGCTTCCACGTCCGGCTTTGCGACGCGCGCTTCCTTGAGCCGCGCCTGCGCCTGCAGCGCGTAGTCGAGCGCAGCCCTGGCATCGTTGGTGTTCTGCGCCATGAAGGCGCGATTGCGCAGGCAACGCACCTCCGACATTGGATCGGTGCGGCTCGCATCGAGGCCGCGCCGGATGAGCGACTCGGCTTCCTGTGGGTGCCCGAGGAGCGAGGATGCGTAGGCACTGTCGCAGAGGAGGATCGCACGCAGCGCCGGGTCCGGCGTCGTTTCCGTGAGCTCGAGCGAGCGCGCCAGGAGCAGCTCCGCCTGAGCCGGCTTGGCGGAGCTCAGGTAGTAGTTGGCCAACAGGCCGAGAATCGCAGCACGATGCTCCGGCAGCGTGTCCTCGCTGAGCAGCATCTCGCGGCTGCGATCGAGAAGATCAGCGACGCGGATCGGCTGGTCCGCCGGCGCCACCTCCGTGAGCATGGCGGCGACAAACTCGACCACCGCTTCGTTGCGTCCGGCAAGTGACAGCGCACGATCTCGCTCCCGCGTCGCCTCGATCGCCTGCCGGATCGACACAGCCGCGGCAGCGATGATGGTCAGCATCACGACGGCAACCGCGCCTACCGCAAGCTTGTTACGCGCCACGAACTTCGCGGCGCGATACGAGAACGAATCGGGACGCGCGCTGACCGGCTCGTGATCGAGATAGCGACGCAGATCGTCGGCCAGGGCTTCTACGGTCTGATAGCGCTCCGCCGGCGCCTTCTTGAGCGCTTTGAGGACAATGTTGTCGAGATCGCCGCGCAGCGCGCGAGCCTGCTGGGGCGGACTGACGCCGCGCGGGTTCGGTGCGGCGTCCGCCGCACGTCGCACGTCACTCGGACGCACGGGCTCGGTGTCCACCATCGCCCGCAGCCGGTCGAGCGGCGCGTGCTCGTGATTGATGAGCGGGTGCTGTCCGGTCAACAGGACATAGAGCAGCACGCCGAGCGCATAGACGTCGGTCGCGCTGGTCACTTCGCCGCCCTGGAGCTGCTCGGGGGCCGCGTACTCGGGCGTGAACGCGTGACCTGCAAATTGCGTGAGACCGGCAGGTGCAGCTTCGCTGCCGTCATCCAGGAGCTTCGCGATGCCGAAATCGACCAGCTTCACCTGGCCCTCGGCCGTGACCAGGATGTTCGAGGGCTTCAGGTCGCGATGCAGGATCAGCTTGGAATGCGCGTGCGCGACGGCGTCCAGCACGTCCAGGAACAGGCGCACCCGCGATCGAACGTCGAGCGCGCGACTCTCGCACCAGCGATTGACGGTGTCGCCCTCAACGTACTCGAGCACCAGGTACGGCTGCCCCGTGTGCGTGACGCCGGCATCGATGAGACGGGCGATGTTCGGATGCGTCAGGCGCCCGAGCGCGCTGCCCTCGCGACGAAAACGCTCGATGCCGCCCGGGCCGAGCTGCGCGAGGCTGAGCAGCTTGACGGCGACGCGTGCTTCGTAGCGGCCATCACTTCGGTGCGCGAGCCACACGGAGCCCATGCCGCCCTGCCCCAGGAGCCGCTCCAGCGTGTAGTTGCCGACCACCTGCCCGGCGAGCGACGGCTCGGCTTGCGGTCGCGGCGGCGCATGCTCGAGGAATCCTTCGCGCTCGATGTCCGCCTGCTGCGCGAGCAGCGCCACGAGCTCGTCGTGCATGGCGCGGTCGTCACGGCGGATCTTCTCCAGGCGTTCGGCGCGAGCTGCGCCATCCAGCCCGAGCAACTCATCGAGCAGAGGGCTGAGGACGACCCAGCGAGCCTTGCAGATGCTGCCTCTCACGGCTCGCGTAGTACATCGTGCAGATAGAGACGTGCCTTGTTCCAATCGCGCTGGACGGTGCGCTCCGAGACCGAGCGCATCGCGGCGATGTCGGCGAAGGAAAAGCCGCAGAAGAATTTCAGATCCACGAGCTCGGCGAGCGCGGCATCCACGGTCGTGAGCTCATCGAGTGCGTCGCTGATGCGCTTGAGCTCGGCCCCGTCGGCGGCGCACTCGTCGGCTTCGGTCTTGATCGAGGTGATCTCGAAGCCCGCGCCGCGTTTCTGCGCCTGGCGCTCGCGGACGAAGTCGATCACGAGGCTTCGCATCGCCCGCGAGGCATACGCCATGAAGCGTGCGCGATCCGGAAACTCGAGAGATTCGCGGCCGGAGATCCGCAGATATGCTTCGTGCAGGAGCGTCGTCGGACTCACCGTGAGCTGCGGACCGCTGCGGCGCAAGGCGCTCTGCGCGATCTGGCGAAGTTGCGCATAAAGCGACGTGAAGAGATCAGTGCGCGCTTCGGCACCGTCGCCAGTCTGATGCAGGCTCTCCGGGTCAGCTGTCACGCGAGCTCCCCGCACTCCGTTCAACTGCGCCGGGAGCCAGTCTGCCCTTGCGGATGGCAATAGGGAAGCGTGGGCAGCCGTCGGCTCCCGCCGCTGTTTCAACGCCATGGACATGCGGTCGTTACCCCTCGGTGCGACTTGGAAATGAAGGCGGCTTGCCCCGGCGTTCCGAACGGCCTGGTTACCGACACTCGTTAGAACGCAAACTCCGGCCAAAAGGCGACAACCGCGCAGTCACGCTACAAGCCGCCGGACCGACTGGATGACATATGTCGGGTCTGGAAGCGCGTCTGCGTTCTATCAAGGTGCACCTTCCAGGAGCGCACCCATGAAAGCTTCCGGCATTGTCTACCTCGTGCTCAAGGGATTGCCGACGCCCGTGAGCGCAGCGAGCCACTGGTCCCGGACGGGCAACATTGACGGGGACGGAATGCAGCGCGCACTCGAGCGCGAAGAAACCATCCACGCGTTCTTGTCGCAGCTGATCAGGGCACGTGCATTGGTGCGTCTGGGGTTCGCTGCGGCAGGGCGTGCGACTGCGCCGGCGGATGCGACCCGGTGAGGCAGCATCCTGCCTCACGTACCCGCCGTGCGTGATATCAAGGAACGGACTGCTGCGCCGCCAGCCAACGCCTGGTCACTTCGCGCAGCATCGGCAGGGGAATCGTCCCATTGCCAAGCACCGCGTCGTGGAAGGCGCGAATGTCAAACTTGTTTCCGAGCGTGGCTTCGGCTTCGCGTCGCAACGCGAAGAATTCCTGCGCGCCGGAGTCGTACGCCGTGAGCTGACCCGGAATCGCGGCGATCCGATCGACCAGGTTGCCCGCGGTCTGCTCGTTGTCGCGTCCCGCCTCCATGATGAATGCAATCGCCTGCTCGCGCGTCCAGCCGAACGCATGGATCCCCGGATCGACAACCATGCCGCGCGCGGGCCAGGCGCGCCGCTGCAGCTTTGCGTACTCGGTGTGATAGAGGCCTGCTTCCTCGGAAAGATTCTCGGCGTATCGAGCCCAGCCTTCCACATAGCCAGAGTTGAAGATGAGCTGCATCAGAGGGTGCGCGTCGCGGATGCGCTGGGCGTAGGCAATCTGCAGATGGTGCCCGGGCCAGGT
>DATBIF010000015.1:0-10826 GCA_036557045.1 Steroidobacteraceae bacterium | reverse complement strand
CGTCGCGCGCGCTCCGAGTGCCGCGATGCAGGCGAGCAGTGCCGGCTGCGTTTCCTTGCCGCCGAATCCGCCGCCCATGCGCCGGCAGTGGACCACGACATCCTTGGCAGGGACGGCGAGGCAGTGAGCGACGAGGCGCTGCACTTCGCTCGGATGCTGCGTCGAGCTGTGGATGAGCATCGTGCCGTCCTCGCCCGGCAGCGCGACCGCGATCTGCCCCTCGAGGTAGAAGTGCTCCTGGCCGCCCACCGCAAGCGAGCCACTCAGACGATGCGGCGCACTGCGCAGCTTCGCGTCCGGATCGCCGCGCTTGAGCGTGCGCGTCGGCATCACCAACGACTGGCGTGCGAGCGCCGTCTGGCAATCGAGAATCGGCTCCAGGTCCTCGTATTCGACGACGGCGAGTCTTGCGGCGCGGCGCGCCTCGTCGACTGATTCAGCGATCACGGCGAAGAGTGACTGGCCGGCATATTCGACCGTGTCCTCGGCAAAGATTGGATCGTCATGCACCACCGGGCCATGATTGTTCTCGCCCGGAATATCCTTCGCCGTGAGCACCAGGACGACACCCGGCGCCGCACGTGCGCGGCTCAGGTCGATTTTGCGCAGGCGCGCATGCGCCCGCTCGCTGACGCCGATCGCCGCATGCAGTGCGCCTTCCGGCAGCGGGATGTCGTCGGTGTAGAGCGCCTCGCCGCTCACATGCAGGTGCGCGCTCTCGTGCGGAAGGGCCTCGCCCACTCCACCCGTGATCGGATCCGCGCCGTGCTTTCTGCCGTTAGCTGACATGACTCCACACGCTCAGCGGCCGATCCGGCTGTGAGACTTCGGCCTGAAAACGCTGCAACAGGTTCGCTGCCACCTGTGCGCGGTACTGTGCGGAAGCGCGCATGTCCGTGAGCGGCTGAAAGTCCCTGGCGAGTGCACGCGCCGCCTTCGCAATACCAGCAGCGTCCAACTGCGAGCCGACCAGCGCGCGCTCACATTCGTGGGCGCGGCGCGGCGTCGCCGCCATGCCACCAAACGCGATCCGCGCCTCACGCACCTTCCCGCCCTGGAGCTCGATGCAGAACGCTGCGCACACGGCGCAGATGTCCTGGTCGAAGCGCTTGGCGATCTTGTAGCTGCGCAGGAGCAGGCCTTTTCGCGCGCGCGGCACCCGCACGGCGACCACGAACTCGCCCGCACGCAGATCCTTCTTCATGTAGTCGAGATAGAGCTCCTCGAGCGCGAGTGTCCGGGTCGTGGTGCCGCGCTGAAGAGTCACACTGGCGCCCAGGGCGATGAGTGCCGGCATCGAATCCCCGATCGGCGAACCGTTCGCGACGTTTCCGCCCAGGGTTCCGGCGTTGCAGATCGGCGGCGACGCAAAGCGGCGCGCAATCTCATGGAGCTCGGGATGTTCAGCCTCGAGCGCGGCAAACGCATCGGTGAGGCTGACGGCTGCGCCGACGTCGATATGCGCGTCGGAACGCGTGATCGTCTTCAGCTCCGCGACGTTGCCGACATAAATGAGCGCGGGCAGGTCCATGTACTTCTTGGTCACCCACAGGCCCACGTCCGTACCACCGGCCAGGATGGTCGCGTTCGGTTGCTCCGCGCACGCGCGCGCGAGCTCGGCGATCGTGGTCGGCGCGACGTAGCTCGACCCCTGCCAGCTGAGCCGTTTCTCGCTCGTCACGCGAATGGCGTGCAGCTCCTTGATGAGGTCTGCGTCCGACTGATCGACTCGCACGCCAGACTGATCGACCCTCGCCCCGGCAGAGCTCTCAACGCGCGGGTACTCATACATCCGCCGCGCAGCGGCGAGAATCGGTCGATACCCGGTGCAGCGACAGAGGTTGCCCGAGAGCGCCTGTCGCGCCCGCTCTTCCTCCGGCTCCCGCTCGGTGCGATAGAGCGCATAGAGCGACATCACGAACCCGGGCGTGCAGAAGCCGCACTGCGACCCATGACATTCGACCATCGCGCGTTGCACCGGATGCAGCGCACCGTCGGAGCGATTCTTCAGGCTCTCGACGGTGAAGAGCGCCTTGCCATCGAGCGTCGGCAGGAACTGGATGCAGGCATTGACCGCGCGGAACCTGAGCTCCTCGCCGACCAGCTCGCCCAGCACGACCGTACACGCGCCGCAATCACCTTCGGCACACCCTTCCTTCGTGCCGCAGCGTCCCAGGTGCTCGCGCAGGTATTGCAGGACGGTCGTCGTCGGACGGATCGCGTCCACCGTATGGACCGCGCCGTCCAGGAGGAAGCGGATCTTGTCTTCGCCGCGAGCCATCGGGTCAGCTCCCCCGATACGTCGAGTAGCTCCACGGCGTCACCAGCAGCGGGACGTGCAGATGCTGGGCGGGATTTGCGATCCCGAAACGGACGACCACGATGTTGAGAAAGCGCGGAGTATCGAGCGCCGCGCCCTGGGCCGCGAAATAGTCGCCGACGTGAAACTCGAGCTGCCATTCGCCCGGCTTGAAGGCATCGCCTTCGAGGAGCGGCGCGTCGCAGCGGCCGTCGCGGTTGGTCGTGATCTTCTTCACGGCGCTGCGCGTCGCACCGGCGACCGAGACGAGCTCGAGCGTCATGCCCGCCGCCGGCAGGCCGCGGGTGAGATCGAGCACGTGTGTCGTCAGGCGCCCCATCTGAACTCCCGCCTAGGCGCTGCGCGCGGCCTTGAGCAGTTCGAAAATCGGCTTGAGCTCGGTCTTGCCCGTCTCGATCTCCTGCATCGTGAGTCCGGCCAGCTCGTGCGGAAACACGATCCACTTGTCGGTCTCGTGCAGGTAGTAGTCGGGCTTGAGCGCCGTCTGGTTGTTGTTGGGCTTGTACCAGGGAGTTGCGATGCGCATGTTGCGCGGCATGTTGAGGCGCATCTTGGAGGAGAGCTCGCGCAGCAACGCCTCGATGCTGTGACCCGAGTCGAACACATCATCGACGATGAGGAGCGAATGGTCCGCGTTGGCCTCGTCGATGACGTAGTGCAGGCCATGCACGCGAATCGTCTTGGAGCGCTGGCCGATGCCGACATAGGCCGAAGTGCGCACCGCGATGTGGTCGGTCTCGATGCCGACGAACTCGAAGTACTCCTGGATGGCGATGCCGACCGGCGTGCCACCGCGCCAGATGCCGACGATGAAGTCCGGGGTGAAGCCGCTGCGATGGATCTTCGCGGCGAGGCGAAAAGAGTCCTGCAGAAGGTGGCCGGCGGTGAGGTAGATCTTGTCCGGGACACTCTCGGTGGCCTCGGACGCTGGGTTGCTGGAGATCATGGTTCCTCTGCTCTACAGTTCATGCGCACCGGTTTTACCGACGTGGCGCGCATCACGGGACGCGAACAAATGAGCACCAAGGCGGGCCGCAGCCGGCGGGAAGCGATACGAGGCTCGGTTCTTCACTTTCTGGACGACCCGGCCGCGGGCGGCACCCCATTCGAATACCACGCAGACGGCCTGCTGATCGTGGAGGACGGCCATATTAGCAAGGTCGGCAGCGCTCCAGAACTGCTTCCCAAACTCGACCCCGCGATCACGCTCACCGACTGTACCGGCAAGCTCATCCTGCCCGGATTCATCGACGCGCACGTGCACTTCGTGCAGACCGACATCATCGGCTCGCACGGCGAGCGGCTCCTCGAATGGCTCGAGCGCTACACCTTTCCCGCCGAGCGTCGTTTCGCCGATGCCGCGCATGCGCGCGAGGTCGCCGAGTTCTTCGTGCGCGAGCTCCTCCGTAACGGCACCACGACCGCGCTGGTCATGGGCAGTGTGCACCCGGCTTCGGTCGATGCGATTTTTGCCGCCGCGCAGGCGCACGGCATGCGCCTGATCGCCGGCAAGGTGCTGATGGACCGCAACTGCCCCCAAGACCTGCGCGACACCGCGAGCTCCGGCTACGCGGAGTCGAAGGCGCTGATCGAGCGCTGGCATGGCAAGGACCGGCTGCAGTATGCGATCACGCCGCGCTTCGCTCCCACCTCGACGCCCGAGCAGCTGGCGGCGGCCGGTCGACTCGCGCGCGAGCACCCGGATGTCTACGTCCACACGCACCTCGCCGAAAACGAGGAAGAGGTGGCGTGGGTGCGCAAGTTGTTTCCGGAGCGTCGCAGCTACCTGGACGTCTACGACCACGCCGGCCTGCTGCGCCGACGCTCGGTACTCGCACATGGCATCTGGCTCGACGATTCAGACCTGGGCCGCCTGGCTCACGCGCACTCTGCCCTCGTCCATTGCCCGACTTCCAACCTGGTGATGGGGAGCGGCCTCTTCGACTTGCAGCGCACGACCGCCACAGGTGTGCGCGTGGCGCTCGGCACCGATGTCGGCGGTGGAACGAGTTTCGGTCTGCTGCGTGTGCTGGATGAGGCTTACAAGGTGGCGCAGCTCAAGCACCACAGCCTCTCGGCGCTGGGCGCGTTCTATCTCGCGACGCTGGGCGCCGCGCGCGCGCTCGATCTCGACGACAGGATCGGAGGTTTCAAGCCCGGCCACGAAGCCGACTTCATCGTCCTCGATCTGGAGGCCACGCCTCTGCTCGCGCGACGTATGACGCTGGCAGCGACGCTCGAGGAACGGCTGTTCCTGCTCATGACGCTGGCCGACGATCGCGCGGTTTTCAGGACCTACATCGGCGGCCAGCTCGCCCACGCACGCTGAACCAGCGCCCGCGCGCGAGCACGTAGCCCCGAGACCGGCGCCGCTGCAAGAATATTGCAGGTCCGCCGCTCTTTTTATTCGCCCACCGCAGCGTAATTTCCTCGACGGCCGTCAGGTCAACCGCTCCATACGTGCACCAACGAGCACGCGATGTGTAAGGCGTAACCGCAGTCACTTATGGAGGCGATCAGATGAAGACTCACGTACGGACGATTTCCCTGGCACTTGCCGCGACCGCGCTGATCAGCGGCCAGCTCCTTGGCGCGCCCCTCACCACGGCGTCGAGCGACGCACAGGCGCAGGCCGCGGCGCTGCTCAGCCGCGACTGGATGCCCGTTGCGCACGACGCGCACATGGCAGCCGCGACGCGAATTGACGGTCACAGCAGGGCGGCGGCTTTGCTGAGTGGTTCACCCACTGAGGGCCCGGCGAGCCGCTTGTCGGGTACCGCGCCGGCCGACGGACAGGCGAGCGCCGCAGCGCTGCTCAGCCGGGGAACGATCTAGGAACTGGTGTGCGGTTCCGATGCGAGCGCGCGCTCGCATCGCTCGACGTCGATGGCCGCGAAGTCGATTTCGTCGTCACCGATCGCGGCCGGCCGGCCACGCTCGTGTGACAAGGTCCTCGGCCTGAGGTCTGCTGGCTCGTGTCCTCGGGCGTGCGCCGATGGTCAGTCCGGTCCGCCGGGTGCGCCCGCGCCACCGAAGAGCCGACCGCAGGCGACATCGGCGGCGAGCACGAGCAGCATCGAGGCGCCGAGCAGCGGGTAGATGACTCCGAGCAGCACGGCGATGCCGAGCACGAAGCGCGGCGGACGAGTGACAACTTTGGGCGGAGCGCCGAGCTTGCGCGCCGGGCGCCGTGTCCACCAGGAAATGATGCCGGTCGCCGCCAGCCAGATGAGCGAGGCGGCAAATGCGGTGTTGAGCCACAGGCTCGGCCAGCCGAAATCCCCCTGGTGCACGTGGACGCCGAGCGCCACGAAGCGCGGAATCGCCGGCAAGTCGCCGGCTCCGTAGTCACCGCGCAGTGCGCCGCTCGCGGCGTCGCCGACCAGCGTGCGGTCCTGCGACGGCGCCGCGTGCACATTCATGACGAAGAGCGGCGCATCGGGCCACGGCGCGAGCCGCACATCCAGCGTGCCCGGGACGCCGCGCTCACGAGCCGTGGCGACGAGCGTGTCCACCGAGGTGAGCGCGCTCGTCATCTGCTCAATTGAAGCGCCGCCCGGCGAAAACCCGGCGGGACTCACTTGCCCCGTCGCCTGTTGAACGCGCTCGAGGAGCTGGCCGCCCCAGAACGCCGTCCACGGCATCGCGCTCACCAGGAAGAACGCGAGCACGATCGAAAACCACACCGCGACGCACGAATGCAGATCGCGGATCAGGGTCCGCCAGCCGCGATTCAGGCGCGGCCAGAGCGCGGCGAGGAAGCCGCGATCGCGCGGCCACCAGAGATAGAGCCCCGTGGCCAGCATCACCATCGCCCAGCCGGCGCCGAGCTCGAGCAGCCAGCTGCCCGGATCGCCCAGCGGCCAACCACCATGCAGGCCGCGCGTGAGACCGGGGAGCCACGCGCTGGTCGAGAGCGTTCCGAGCACCCGCGCCGTGTACGGATCGACGAAGACCGGATACGGCAAGCCATTCGCGCCGCGCATCAGCACCGTGGTGCTGCGCGCGGCATCCGCGGGAATCAGGATCTCGACCACGCCTGGCGCGCTCGGGGCCGGGCCCGCCGTGTGATGCAGATGATGTCCGGCGGTGGGCTCGGCGGAGCCCGCACTGCCCTCGTGACCCTCGTGACCCTCACGCGTGGGCAATGCGGCCGCCGCAAGCGCCGCGCTGATCTGCTCACTCGGCAGTCGGCGCTCGGCGAGCGGCTCGACGAACCGCAGCTCCGGATGCATCGCATCGATCAGCCGCTCCGACCAGAGGTAGAGCGTACCGGTCACGCTCTGCCACAGGACGAAGGGGATCACGATGAACGCCGCAAAGAAATGCCAGCGCCACAGGCGCGCGTAGAGCCGCGAACTGCCGTTCGCAGCACTCGGCGCCGTGGTGATGGACGCCACGTTCATCGCTTCACCGTGTCAGCGCCGCTCATAGCGGTCGGGCTTCGTGGTCCTGGCATCACTTCATCTGCATGCGCACGCCCACGAGTGCGCTGAACGGCGTGCCGCGGAGCGGCGGATTGAAGCCCGAGTTGTCGACGATGTAGTCGTCGTTGAGCAGGTTCTCGACCTGCAGGTACGCCTCGAACGCAGCGTTGAAGGGATAGCTCGCCGAGAGACTCACGATGTGCTGCTCATCGACCGGGAGCGTATGCGCGTTGTCGGCATAGGAAGCCTCCACCCACCTGAACTGCGGACTCACGCGCCAGCCGAGCGGACTCTGGTAGACGAGCGCGACATACGCGCGGTTGCGGGGCACGCCGCCGATCTGGCGACCGACACTCGCCGGATCGAGCTCACTCTCGGTGACCTGGGAATCGGCGTAGGTATAGGCAACTTCGGTGCTGAAACCTGCACCGACCTGCCACGCGGACTCGAGCTCGAACCCCTGGCTGCGCGCCTTGCCCGCGTTGATGTTGCGCGAGCCGAAGAAGAATCCCGGCGGCAGTTCCGCGAAGTCGAGGTTCCGGTACGTGAGCAGATCATCCACCTTGTTGTAATAGCCCGTGACCTGCAGCCGCAGCTGGTGCGTCTCGACATCGAAGCCGAGCTCACCGCCCTTGAGGTTCTCGGGCTTGAGTGCCGCGTTGGGCTGGAAGATCCCGAAGGGCACCGAGAACGCGCGATACAGGTTGTCGAGGTTCGGCGCGCGAAAGCCGCTGTACACCGCGGCGCGCAGCGCCAGCGTCGACGTCAGCGCATAACGCGCCGAGATGCGCGGATCGAAACTCGACTCGGTACTGTCGGGCACCGCATCGCCCAGGCCACCCGGGTTGCCATCGAACCCGTCGTAATTCTTGAACTCCTGGTAGCGCACGCTCGCGAGGATCTCGAGCGGCTCGAGCGGGCGGATGCTGGCCTGCGCGAAGCCGCCGATGAAGCGCTGCTTCCCGCGCCCGACGTCGACGCGTACCAGCGCCCCCGTTTCATCGTAGATCGAGGCATCGTCTTCGCCCGAGATGCGATGAAAGTCGGCGCCGAAGGACAGCGAGCGCAGCCAGTCGGACTCGAGTGTGCGGGTCCAGACGAGCGAGGAGCCGAAGTCATCGACCGGGGTGTCGTGACGGTTCTGGATGAACTCCGCTTCGTTCTCCGGTACGCCGTCGAACCCGCCCGTGTTGTTGGTCTCGAAATCGGAGTCGGAGCCGAAGAGCGTCAAGGTCAGGTTCGAATTCGCGCTGAGCTCCTGTGTGAGCGCGCCGGAGTAGTTCCAGGTGCGCTGCGAGTTGGTGCTGAGACGCGTCTGCAGGGTCTGGTCGTTGTCGAAGTAATCGACGCTCGCGTGTGCCGTGAGACCCTCGCTCAGGCGGAAGTCGCCACGCAGCGCTCCGTTGTTGGTCGTGAACTCCGTGGGCACGTTGATCGGCCCGCGATCCGCGTCGCTGATCTGCATGAAGCCGTCGGTATGAAAGTGACCGCCGTTAAGACCGAGGCGTACAGCATCACTGGCCACGAGCGAGCCCGTGAGGTTGGCGCGGTACGTACCGTAACTGCCGCCGGCGCCCTGCAGGACGAGCCCGCTCTGCTCGGGCTGACGCGTGCGGATGTTGATGACACCACCCATCGCGTAGTTGCCCCAGAGCGTCGACCCGCTCCCGCGCACCACTTCGACCTGGTCGACGAACTCGAGGGGCACCCGGCTCCACTGCATGTAACCGAAGAACGGGTCGTTGATCGGCACACCATCGAGCAGCACCAGTGCGCGAATGCCGCCGAGGCCGCGCATCGAGATGCTGTTGCCCGTGGGATGTACCTGGTACGAGGTGGCGTTCGGCAGATCGATCGAGGGCGTGCGGCGCAGCACCTCATCGAGCGCCTGCGCGGGCGTGTCGATGATCGCTTGTGCATCGACGACACTCACGCTCTCCGGCACATCGTTGAGGGTGCGCTCGGTGCGAGTCGCGGTGACGACGACGGTACCGAGCGTGCCCTCCGGCTCGGCTGCCGCCGCGCGCGAAGTTACGAAGGCACAGCCTAGCGCAAGGGGCACCAGTGCGAGCCAGCCTCGCGCTGGCGAAGAGCGCGCCATCAAGCGCCGCCAGGCCTGGCAGCGCACCAGATCGCCAAGCGGCGCGCGCGTGCCGCTGGCATCACGTATACGGAACAACATTTGATCATCCTCCCTGGCACGGGCCATGCGCATCGGAGCGGCCGGTGCCGTCTGCAAGTCCACGCATCCGCAGCTTCGTTGCCGAAGCGGCGAGGGCTCACGATTCAGGCTTCAGACGACGAGGACGGGAGGAGCGCGAGGTTGCGCGATGCGAAAGCGCGTCGTGCTGACGAAGCGCGCATCGGTGTCGAAGAGTGCAAGGATCGAGGCTTCGGGGCTCGGCGCCGGCGCAGCGACCTGTAGCGGCACCGGTGCACTGGCGAGGCCGCCGAACTGACAGTGAGTCCAGACTGTGTGCGTCGAATGCTGATGCCGGGGCGCTGAATGCTCGCCGGCCTGCGTGACATGCACGTGCCCCGTGTGTTGCGCGCCGGCGCCCGGCTGCTCGTGCAGATGCTGGTGCGCGGCCGGGTGGACATGTGCGAGAACGTCAGCCGATGCGGCCAGACCGGAACGTGCGGGCAGGCCGTCAGGACAGATCTCGAGTGCGAACGGCCGATCCGGCGCGGGCATGAAGCCCACCGGAATCAACGAGCGGACGACGAACGCCAGCAGGAGGAAGCTGGCGAAGGACCGACCGGCGGTCTTGTGGAGGAATCTACGTCGCATACTCAAGAACCCTCCGCAGGCGCATTGCGGGCGCCAGGCGGATTGCCCTGAGGACAGCATAGGCACTCTACCCCGTGAGGGAAATGGGAGAACTACCCATATTGGGCGGCGGAATACTACGCATCTTGGGGGACTGTTGCGAGTTACGTTCAATCAACCCGGCGAGCGCGCTGCCCGACGAGTTGATCGCGGACCTCGCGCGGCTCCGCTACCTGTCTTCAGGGCTCCCCTCGACCCGGACACGTCGGCCCAGTAAATTACGCACTTCTATTACTCTTTTCCCATTTGCATGACCAAGCCTGCAGACCTGCTGAAGGAGCTGCGGATCGACCGCGAGGAACAGACTCCCGGATCGCAGAAGCGAGCGGTGTGGCTGGCGCTCGGAATCGGTGCGGCCGTGCTGTTGATCGCCTTCGGCGGCTGGGCGCTGTTCGCTCGCAAGGCGGCCACGGAGGTGAAAACCGCGCAGGTGGTGGCGATCGGCGCGGCGAGCGCCAACGCCTCGGTCCTCGATGCGACCGGTTACGTCGTGGCGCGCCGGATGGCCACCGTGTCGGCCAAGATCACCGGCAAGGTGCAGGAGGTCATGATCGAGGAAGGCCAGAAGGTCGCCGCGGGCGATGTGATGGCGAGGCTCGACCCGATTGACGCGGAAGCACAACGCAAACTTGCCGCTTCGCGAGTCACGGCCGCGCGTAGCGAGATCGACAGCGTCCAGGCCCAGCTCAACGACGCCGAGTTGAATGCGCAGCGCATGGAAAACCTCGTGGGCCAGAAACTCGTCTCGACTTCCCAGTACGATCAGGCGATCGCGCAGCGCGACACACTGCGGGCGCAGCTCGCGACCGCGCAGCGTAATGCGCAGGTTGCTGAAAGCCAGCTGCGCGTCGCAGAACAGGACCTCGACAACACCATAGTGCGCGCGCCGTTCTCCGGCGTCGTGATCGCCAAGGCCGCGCAACCGGGCGAGATCGTCTCGCCGCTCTCGGCCGGCGGGGGTTACACGCGCACCGGCATCGGCACGATCGTCGACATGGATTCGCTCGAAGTCGAGGTCGAAGTGGGCGAAGCCTTCATCGGCCGCGTGCAGCCGAAGATGCCGGTCGAAGCCACCTTGAATGCCTATCCCGACTGGAAGATTCCCGCTGAAGTCATTGCGATCATTCCGGCCGCGGACCGCGGCAAGGCGACAGTCAAGGTGCGCATCGCGCTCCACCAAAAGGACCCGCGCATCGTGCCGGACATGGGCGTGCGCGTGAGCTTTCTCGAGAAGACGCAGCCGCCTGCG
>DATBIF010000014.1:0-7977 GCA_036557045.1 Steroidobacteraceae bacterium | reverse complement strand
CGCCGCGGAGGTGCTCGATCAGCTCGCCGACCCGCCGAGCTATTCGGCCGTGCGCGCGCTGCTCCGCGTGCTCGAGGAGAAGGGGCATCTACGTCACGAGGAAGAAGGCCCCCGCTACGTGTTCGTGCCGACTGTCCCGCGCGAGCGCGCGCGCGCGTCGGCGCTGCGCCAGGTGCTCCATACATTCTTCGACGGCTCAACGGAGCAGGCGGTCGCCGCGCTGCTCGACATGAGGGCGAAGCTCTCCGACGCGGAGCTCGACCGCTTGAGCCGGCTGATCGCTGACGCACGGAAGGAGGGCCGCTGACATGATCGCCATCCTGCTCGACGCGTTCGTCAAGTCGACCGTGATCCTGGTGCTCGCTGCGCTTGTGACGCTGTGCTTGCGGCGCGCTCCTGCTTCGCTGCGACATCTGGTCTGGACCCTCGCGTGCGGCGCTGTGCTCGCACTCCCGCTTGCATCTGCCTTGCTACCCGACCTGCGGGTGGCCGGCTGGCCGCGCGTCAATGTGCCGGTCGCGTTCGATATGAATCAGGTACCCGTTGCTGCAACGGTGACCGATAATCGCCCAGCGCCGGCTCCGGCGCGCGTCGTGGCCTCTGTGGCGTCGCCTGCGCCAACGCCGGCGGCCGTGATCGAACACTCGTCCACCACCGCCGCGGGACCGGTGCGCTGGCAGATCACGCTGAACTGGACCGCGTTGATCGTTTCGGTGTGGTTGGGCGGCGTGGCGATCGTGTTGATGCTCCTCGTGATCGGGTTGGCGCGCATCGCGTGGCTCGAGCGCTCCAACGAACCGGTGACGGACGAGGCGTGGCTGCGTCTCCTCGGGGACCTCTCGCTGGAGTTGGGACTGACCCGTTCCATCAGGCTCCTGCAGTCAGAAGGTCCGGCGATGCCGATGACCTGGGGCGTGCGCCGGCCCGCAATCCTCATTCCTGTCGACGCCGACGACTGGACGGAAGAGCGGCGGCGTGACGTGCTGCTCCACGAGCTCGCGCACGTGAAGCGGCACGATTTCCTGACCCAGTTGCTCGCGCGAGTCGCCTGTGCACTGTACTGGTTCCAGCCGCTCGTCTGGCTGGCCGCGACGCGCCTGCGTGAGGAGCGTGAGCGCGCCTGCGACGATCACGTCCTGCGCGCCGGCGCGACGCCATCGGTCTACGCCACACATTTGCTCGACATCGCACGTGGCCTGCGCGCGGCCCGCGCCACGTCACTCGCGAGCGTCGCCATGGCTCGACCGGCCCAGCTGGCCACGCGGTTGCTCGATGTGCTCGACACGCGGCGCTCGCGCGGCACGCTGTCCGCGCGGTCTGCCGTTCCCGCATGGGTCGCCGCCGTTGCCATCGTGGTTCCGCTGGCGGCAGCGGCGCCGCGCGTGACAGAGCCTGCTCCTACGCGCTCCAGCTCCATCGACACAATTCCGCGCGTGCCTGCGCGCCCGAGAACGCTCACGACGCCACGCCGGCCTATCGCTCCGACGGCGGTGATGGCAACCGCGACAGTCGATTCCCTACGTGGCTGCGGTGGCCGCGATACACGCCGCTCATCGCACAATCACGAAGGCGACGGTGATGTGGTGACGATCAGTGTCACGACGGGCAATTGTGCCATCAGCTTCGACGGCGACGGCAAATTCACGTTTAACGACGACTTCACCGATATCGCCACCGTCGCGAGCGGCGGTCGTGTGTCCATCGCCGTGGATTACGGCGCGCACGACCGGCGTTTGACGGTTCAGCGCGGCTCGAACGGCAATTTGGAGCGGGTCTACAAAGTGGACGGTACCGTCCAGCCGTTCGACGCCGAGGCCAAGGCGTGGCTCGCCGAGACGCTGACGTTCATGTTCCGGCGCAGCGGGTTCATGGCTGAGGAGCGCGCGCGCTGGATTCTGAACACCAAGGGGATCCAGGGACTCATCGACGAGCTCGGCGAGCTGTCCGGTGACTATACGCGGCGGATCTACTATGAGGCGGCGGTCAAAAGCGGCAAGCTCGACGAGGCGGGCTACGAGCGGATCGTGACGATGGCGGGACAGACGATCGACAGCGACTACGAGCTCGCGGAGCTGCTGATCGAGGTTTCCAAGACGCAGCCGCTCACGGACAAGATGCAGGCGGGCTTCGTGACTGCCGCGAAGACGATCGAATCAGATTACGAGCGCCACCGCGTGCTCTCGGCGGCGCTGTCGCGGCCGGGCCTGACGCCCGCCATGCAGGCCGGGATGCTCGACGCCGCGACGGGGATCGACTCCGATTACGAGCTGGCGACGCTGCTGATCGAGCTGAACAAGGCGCGTCCCATCGATGAAGCCGTACGGCCCGCCTTCTTCAAGGCCGCGAACACACTCGAATCCGACTACGAGCATGGCCGCGTCCTCGACGCGGTCGTAAAGCGTACCGGCACCAGCAAAGCCATGCTCGCCGACGTCCTCGCTTCGGCAAAGTCGATCGACTCGGATTATGAGTTGGCCCAACTCCTCTCGGAGATCGGCGCCTCGTACGAGCTCGACGACACATTGCGGCCGCCATTCTTCGCGGCTGCGAGCACACTCGACTCCGACTATGAGCATGGCCGCACGCTACTCAGCGTCGTCGGAGCGAAGGATGTGCCACGTCCCGTCACGCTGGCGGTACTCGAGTCGGCCAAGGGCATCTCGTCCGACAATCAGCTGGCTGACGTCCTCATTGCCGTGATTCAGAAGGTGCGGATGGACGACACGATTCGCGCCGCGGTTCGCGCCGACGCGCAGTCGATCAGCTCACAGTACGATCGCGGCCGGGTTTATGAGGCTCTTGGCGTGAAAGAGATGTGAGCTGCTCTCCCTCCATCTCCAGTAGCTGTTGCTTGCGCTGCGCGCCCCAGCGGTAGCCACCCTGGTCGCCATCCGCGCGCACGACTCGGTGACAGGGGATCACCAGCGCCGCGGGATTGTTCGCGCATGCTTGTGCGACCGCGCGGGCCGCGGTCGGCTGGCTGAGGCGCTTGGCGATCTCTGCGTACGTCCTGGTCTGCCCGAACGGAATCTTCTGTAGCTCCTGCCACACGCGCCGCTGAAACGCGGTTGCGCGGATGTCGAGCGGCAAATGGAGATCTGGTTCGCGCCCTTCGAGATACGCGAGAATCGGGGTGACCCAGCCGTGCAGCTTGCCGCTCTTGTCTTCCACCACGCGCGCGTTGGGAAATTCGGCGAGCAGGTCTTGCTCGAGAATGCCGGCATTGTCGGCCAGCGCGACGCGGCAGACGCCCCGCTCGGTGGCGGCGACCAGCAGGCGGCCCAGCGGCGTGGCCACCGTGACATACGCGATACCCACGCCAGCCGCGCCACGCGCGTACTTCGCAGGCGTCATGCCGAGCTGCGCGTCGGTCCGTTCGTACACGCGGCTGCTCGAGCCATATCCGGCTTCGTAGAGTGCGGGACTCACCTGTTTCCTCCGTTTCAGTTCCTGTTTGAAGCGATCGAGCCGCCGCGCTTCCGCATACGCCCGGGGTGTGATGCCGAGAACGCGCTTGAACGCCCGCGTGAGCCGGCGCGCATCCCCGCGGGGCCGGGTACCTGCGGCGATCGCGCGCGCCGCTTCGCGTACCAGCGCGACTGTCGGATCGCCGCCATTGAGCTCGGCGGGATGGCAGCGCCGGCACGCGCGGTATCCTTCGCGCTCGGCCGCTTCCGGTATGGGGAAGAACGTGACCTGAGTGCGCCGGGGCCGGCGGCTGGCGCAGGACGGCCGGCAGTAGATGCCGGTGGAGCGGACGGCGTAAACGAAGGCACCGTCAAAGCGACGATCTCGCGCCAGCACAGCTTGCCACCGCTCACTGGGACTCATGGTGAGCAACGTAACGGGGGAGGCCACGCGGGTTCTATCCGTTTTCTTCAGTCAAATCCCTACCGCCAGGGCTCGTCCTTGGAGGGCCCGTAGATCGCCGGGACCTTGCCGCCGGCCATGCGGAGATAGACCGAGAACTGGCCCCGGTGATGGATCATGTCGTTCAGCAGGAACCAGAGGAAATCGAGCCGTCGCACATCGCCCATCTGTTTGGGCCCGGTCATGAATTTCACCGTCGTATTGAGCTGCGATTCGTCGGCGGTCTTCACCTCGTCCGCGATCTTCCGGAATGCGCGATCCACTTCGCCGACCATCCCGTTCCAGTTCTCCGGCATCGGCGGCATGGGCGGCGGCCATTTGACTTCGCCGTGCACGCCCTGCGCACCGCCGTAGCCCTCGAATACGAACGTCCAGGCCAGCTCTTTTGCGCTGCGGCAGCTGTCGTGCGGTTTGAACCCTTCCTTGCCCGCGGGGAAGGCGCGCAGGACTTTCAGTGTGGTGGCGCTTTCGCGATTCCATGCGTCGAGAAATGCCTGTCTTTCGCTCATCGGTACTCCTCGTTAGGCGGTAGTGAAATCTGCCATGAGCGCCCGCACTTGCGAGGCCTGGGCAAGTGTTATACTGTACCAATACACTGGAACGCGAGCCGTCCGTGTTTCATGGCATTGATCCCCGCAGCGCCATTCCACTGTATGTGCAGGTCGCCGAGCGCGTCCGACTGGCGATCGCCAACGGCACGCTCAGCAGTGCTGCGCCGCTCCCGTCGGTGCGACAGCTCGCCGCCGAGCTCCGGATAAATCCCGCGACCGTCACACAAGCCTATCGAGATCTCGAGGAGCAGGGCTTCGTCGAGATCCGACACGGCTCGGGCACCTTCGTGCGCGAGCTTGCCCCGGGTCGGCGCGCGCGCGAGCGGTCCCAGCAAGCCGTCACGCTCGTGCGGCGGCTGCTCGCCGACGCGCGACGCTCGGGCGTGTCCATGGCGGAGCTGCAACGCGCCCTCGAAACGGAATTGGGGGTGAAGGTCACATGACCCATGCGATTCAGCTTGAGCGCCTGCACTACCGCGTCGGCAAGGCTTTTGAAATCAAGGACCTTGACCTCCACGTGCCCGCCGGATCGATCTACGGTTTCCTCGGTCCCAACGGCTCGGGGAAGACGACCACCATTCGACTCATCCTCGGGCTCCTCCGACCGCTCGATGGACGCATCACGGTCCTCGGCGATGTCATGCCCGAACAGCATGCGCGGGTCCTCGGCCGGGTCGGGTACGTGCCCGAACAGCCACATCTCGACGCGACACTCACCGTGCAAGAGCTGATCGATTTCCAAGCGGCCTTCTATCCGCGTTGGGATCACGGGCGCGCTGCGGAGCTGCGCGGGGGTTTCGAGCTGGACCGCGAGCAGCTCTTTGGACGCCTCTCGAAAGGGCAGAAGGCGAAGCTGATGATTTTGCTCGCGCTATCGCAGGGCGCCGAGTTGCTCGTGCTGGACGAGCCAACGGATGGCCTCGATCCCGTCGTGCGCCGCGACATTCTCAGCGCGCTGCTGACGTACGTCTCCGAACGCGGCGCCACGATCTTCATCTCGAGTCACCTGGTCCACGAGTTGGAGCGGGTGTGCGATTGGGTCGCGGTCATGGACAATGGCCGGCTCATCACCGAATCGCCGATGGAAAAGCTCAAGCACGGGACCAAGCGTCTTGTGGTGACGGGCGCTCCACGCGAAATCGCGAACCCTCCATTCCGCATGCTGAGCCGCGAGTCCGCGAACGGAGCAGGCGAGACCTGGGTGGTGAGTGACTGGGAATCGGGGATGACTTCCTACATCGAAAGTCTTGGAGGCACGGTACGGGATGTGATCGATCTCGATCTCGAAGACGGCTTCGTCGAGTTACTGCGAAGCTTCCGAAAGGTGGGCCCATGATCGCCATGTTCCGCGCGGTTCTCTACACCCAGTGGAAATGGTCCCGCCTCATCGTCATGCTCGGCACGGTCGCGGCGTTTGCGATTCCCTTGTTGTCATTACAGGGCGCTGCTCGCGGCGACCGTGGTGCGCTGCAGGCGCAGGAACTGCTGCGCTCAGTCCAGTCCTGGGGCACTCTGTACCCGCTGCTCGCGGCTGCACTGGGGTTGCTCATCGCGATCACGACCTGGGCGCCCGACCATCGCGGCCGTCATATCCACGCGCTCACGCTGCCGGTTCCGAGGTGGCAGTACGTGCTGCTGCGCTTCAGCGCTGGCTTCGTGCTGCTCGCTGCGCCGATTGCTGCCGTTCTCCTGGGTGCTGCTTTGGCGACGGCGACCGCCACGCTGCCGCCGGGGCTGCAATCCTATCCGATCGCATTGGCGTTTCGGTTCGCCTTGGCGGTGTTCGTCGCCTACGCCGTGTTCTTTGCGGTCTCGGCGGGAACGGCGCGTACAGCTGGAATCATCCTTGGCGTCATTGCGGCACTCGTGCTCGTCCAGGTCATCGCCAGCATCGCGAATCTCGACCTGGACCTGGTGAGTGTCACGCAGAGCCTGCTGGTGCTCGGCCCCGGCCCGCTCGCCGTGTTTACGGGACGCTGGATGCTGATCGATGTTTAGGCTGCTTTGCTTGACCGTGGCGGCGCTGTTGCTCGCCGGGCCTGTGCATTGTCAGGACTCGCTGACGGCGCGGCTGCAGACACGCGCCGACAGTTTGCTGCAGAGCTGGCGCGAAGCGCAGCGCCTCGCCGACGTCGCCGATAGCCTCGAGCGCGTTCGGGCGACGGCGGGGTTCGACACGATTGCCGTCGGCGCGCTCCGCATCATCGTGAATCCCTCGCCGCTGCCCGTGCGCGAAGCTGCACGCCGCGCGTGGCCGATGATCGATGGTCTATACGGGAGTGCGTCGGCGGACCTGACCGAGCAACCCTACATCATTCGCGCAGTGGATCCGGACAGCACCGTGCGTCGACCCGTCTTACATGTCGGTCTCGAAATGCCATGGGACCTCAGCGTCCGCGCGACGGCCGCCGTGCTCGTGAACACGGTACCACCTCCCCGCTTTGATCCAGCGCTGGCGACCTGGCTGGGCACCGCCCTTCGCCCGCTGGCGCGACCGCAGGATGAGCAACGCGCGGTCTTCCTGCAATTGGTAACCGCGCCGTCGGAGGCGGTGCGCGCTTGTTTCCTCGGCGAGATCACGCGCTGCAAGGATGTCCTGCAGCTCTCCGATTCCTCCGAGTCGCTGGAGCGTTGGTACGTGACGCCTAACGAGCGCGAAGCGCTGGTCATAGGCTTCTTTTCGGATTATTTCGCGCGCGGTGCGACGGCCCCGACGCTGCAACAGTGCCGGCAGCATCGTGACGTCGCGTGCATCGCGCTGCTCAAGTCACTTCCATCCGGGTCGTTGCCACCACCTCTCGCTCCCGTGGCGCGCCTGTCTCTTGTGCGCGAAGCGTTACGTGCCGGCGGACGAGATGCCTACACCCGGCTCGTAGCAAACCCGTCGTTGCCGATCGGCGCCCGTGTCGAGCGCGCGGCGGGAATCGGTCTCGACTCGGTGGTCACACGGTGGCGCAGCGTGTTACTCGCGGCGCGTCCTCCGCGGCTCACGGTTCCATGGTGGGCCGGGATCGCCGCGTTGGGATGGACAGCGCTCTTTGGTCTATGCGCGGTCCGGAGCAGCCGGTGGCGTCTGTAAGACGCTGGCTGATCGCGATGGCCGCGGGCTGCGTCGCGCTCGCGCTCGCCTACCTCCCTCCGCGCGGCGCGGAGCCGAGTGGCCGTCACTCCTTTTTGACGCAGGCGCCCCGTCCTACTCCGGCGCGAGCGCGGGCGCAGGCGTTGGCCGAGGACTGGCGACGAACAGACGGCACACTGCGCCTGCTGACGTCGCGGCGTCACTTGCAAGAGCTGGCTCGCGCTGCGAGCGCGCGTGGGAGCTCGCTCGTGGTGACGAGCGAGGCCTCTTCGATAGCCGACAGCGCAGCGCACGTCGCATGGCGCCAGCTCGGGTTGGGTGAGACGAAGGTGCAGGTCGCGCTCGTTCTTGAATGGGCCAAGCCGACGCCCGGAGATCGACCCCGCGGCGAGGAAGCGCGGGCGTGGTACCTCGCGCCTGATTCCACCGATCGCACAACGTGTGTCGCCGTCCTGACGCTGAATCCCTATTGGGCTC
>DATBIF010000013.1:0-3772 GCA_036557045.1 Steroidobacteraceae bacterium | reverse complement strand
CGAGACCGTACGAGAGAAAGATCAAAGGACAAGCGACAGGATTGAATGAAGCAATGAGCAGCAGGACATACACACCGCGTGCAGCGGATATCGAGCGCGACTGGTTCGTCGTCGATGCGACCGGCCAGCGCCTCGGCCTGCTCGCTTCCAAGGTTGCGATGGTGTTGGAGGGCAAGCACAAGCCCACTTATGCGACGCACATCGATACCGGCGATCACGTGATCGTGCTCAATGCAGCCAAGATCGAGGTCAGCGGCAACAAGGCACAGGACAAGTTCTACGCGCGCCACAGCGGCTACCCGGGCGGATTCAAGAGCGAGACGCTGGCCGAGCTCCTCGAGCGTCGACCGGAGGAGGTAATCCGCCGCGCCGTCAAAGGCATGCTGCCGCGCAACAAGCTGGGCGTCCAGCAGCTGCGCAAGCTGAAGGTTTACGCGGGAAGCGAGCACCCGCACGAGGCACAGCAGCCCGAGCCGCTGCCCATGGGAGGTTCCGACCGCTAGATGGCCGCCAATACGAACGCATTCTTCTACGGCACGGGCCGGCGCAAGACGAGCATCGCGCGCGTTCGACTGCTGACCGGCGAGGGCGAGGTCGTCGTCAACGGCCGCTCGCTCGAGGAGCACTTCGGCAATGCCGTGGACCTGACTGACATCACCATGCCCTTCAAAGTGACCGGGACTGAGGGCAAGTACAACGCGATGGTCAAGGTCGAGGGTGGCGGGCATCACGGCCAGGCCGGCGCCATTCGGCACGGCATCGCGCGGGCACTTCTTCAGAGCGACCCAGAGGGCGCGAGGCTTCCGCTGCGCCAGGCCGGCCTCCTTTCGCGCGATCCGCGCATGAAGGAGCGCAAGAAGTACGGCCTGAAGCGCGCCCGCAAGGCCCCTCAGTACACCAAGCGCTAGACGCGGCCGCTTGATGCGGTCGATCTGCGGCACCGACGACTCAACCTCCCGGCGCTTGCAGTCGAGGCCGTAAGGTAGCGCCAGATGGATGACCTTTTCGCGAGATACCAGGCTGCCCTGCGCGCCGGCCACCAGCTCGCGGCTGAGGGCAAGTTCAAGGATGCCCTGACGCAGTACGAGGAAGCGGCGCGTGTTGCGGGCGAGCGACCGGCGCCGCTGATTGGCATTGGCGGCATGAACATGCGCCTGAACCGGCCCAAGGATGCGCTCGCGGCATATGAGCGGGCGCTCGCCGTCGAGCCGGACAACATCGACGCGCTCAGTGGCAGGGCGGCGGCCCTCCTCGCAGCTGGCAAGCGAACGGAAGCAGCACAGGCTCAACAGCACATGGTCGAGCTGCGCGACGGACCTGCGCCTATGCAGTCAAACGTTCCGGCCGAGATGCTCACGCCGCTGTCGCGCGCCGAGACCATGGCGATCGCCGGTGAGCAGGCTCGGGCGTCCGGAAATACTGCGGCGGCTATTGATGCGTGGTTGGCCGAGGCGCGCGAGCACGCCGCCGGTCAGCGTTTCGACGCAGCGCTGGACGCAGGCACCCGCGCGCTATCGCTCGACACGGGCTCGCTGCCCGTTCATCTCGAGCTGACGCGCCTGTACTTCGAGCGTGGCTGGGACGCCGAAGCGATCCAGCGTGCGGGATCGCTGCGTCGATTGCTTCAGCTCGCACCGAATCCGCAAGTCAGTGCCGGACTCGATGCGCTCGAACGGGAGTTCGCCGGGAGAGCTGTCAATCGCTAGGTACCACCGGGCGCTGGCTGGAGCATTGCACGTGACTACACTTAGCCCGTGCTAGACCAGCTGATCGAACTGGTCAAGGGCTTCCAAGTCCAGCCGGTCGCAATCCTTGACATCGCGCTGACCGCGCTGCTTATCTATTTCCTCTTCAGCCTGATCCGCGGTACGCGCGCCGTACGCCTCGTCATCGGCGTGACGGTGCTGTACGTGATCTATGTCGTCGCGCAGTACCTCGGGCTGCAGCTCCTGTCTCAGATCCTGCAGGCGGGCGCCGTCGTCGGCCTGTTGGCGCTGGTCGTCGTCTTTCAGCCTGAGCTGCGGCGGGGTCTCGAGCGAATTGGTCGGGTTGGATCCCTCGGCTGGCTGTTTGCCCCCGGTGCGCGTCGCGCGGTTCAGACCGTTGCCGCCGCGGTTGCTCAATGCGCGGCGGACCTGGGCTCCCAGAAGATCGGCGCCCTGATAGTTGTCGAGCGCGACACGGGCCTCATGGACACGGCCGAGACGGGGGTGCGCATCGACGCTGTCCTTACCTCTGAGCTGCTCGAGACGCTCTTTACTCCGCACTCGCCGCTTCATGACGGAGCTGTGATCCTGCGCAATGACCGCGTCATGGCAGCGGGCGTGACCCTGCCTTTGTCCGAGACGGGCGCCTATCCGGGCCGTCTGGGCACGCGCCACCGGGCCGCGCTGGGCATCACCGAACAGACCGACGCGATCGTCGTCGTGGTCAGCGAGGAAACCGGCCAGATAAGCCTCGTCGAGCGTGGCCGCATCGTCCGCAACCTTGACCAGGGCCGGCTCGCCCAGGCACTCGTGGATCTGCTCGAGCATGACGAGCTTCCCAACGCCCGGCTGCCGGAGCGTACGAAGGCCCTGCGCCGCACAATCCCGCAGGCCGCTGCGCGCGGCCGCTCGCGCATCGCCCGAACGACGACTCGCACACCGCCCGCGAGCACGCCGTCGACCGGAACCTCGCAGACGACCCCGCCCACTGCTCCGGCCGCGGCCGCAAGCTCATCAAGCCAGTCGCGTGGCGGCCAGGTCGAGTGAGGCGCGCGCTCGACTTCCTGCTGCGTAATTGGCCGCTCAAGCTGGGAGCGGTATTGCTCGCAACCGTCCTCTACAGCGGCCTCGTTCTCGCCCAGAATGTGCGCACGTTCACCGGCGACGTGCCGGTCGATTTCATCCGGCCGCCCACGGGCGCAACGCTCATCAGCGAGCTAGAGCCGGTGACGGTGATCCGCTATCGGGCCCCGCTCGACGTGGGTGTCGTCGGTCCGGACAGATTCCGCGCCACGGTCGATCTTTCGACCGTGGAAGCAAAGGCTGGCGGCCCTCCGGTGTCCGTGCCGATCACCCTGATTGCGCTCGACCAACGCATCCAGATCGTCGACTTTCAGCCGCGCGAGGAGCAGGTCCAGCTCGATCCGGTCGAAGAGCGGGACATGCCTGTAACCGTGACGATGGGGACAGTGCCGGACACCGTGACCGTGGGCCCGCCGAACGTCGACCCGCAGACCGTCACGATTCGTGGGGCCAGCTCGCGTGTCGACAGCGTCTCGCAGGTTCTCGCGCGCGTCCCGATCGATGCCAGCGCCCTGAACGTCGATCGCGATGTCGACCTTGTCGCTGTCGACGCGAACGGCAACCAGGTGCCCAATATCGAGATCGATCCGCAACGGGTTCACGTGACTATCACGGTTGCTCAGCAGCTCGCGACGCGCACGCTGCCGGTCGTGCCCCAGCTCACCGGCGCGCCGGCCCCCGGTTTCCGCATCTCGTCGGTGACAGTCGATCCTCTCGTCGTTACCGTCAGCGGTGAGGCTTCGGTCGTTTCGCAGCTTCAGAATGCGCCCACGACACCCCTGGATGTCACCGGACGGACGAGCGACCTCGAGGCGGAAGTGAGCCTGTCGCTGCCGAACGGCGTGACCGTGTCAGGCTCCGACAAGGTCAGGATCATGCTCACCATCGAACAGGAAACCGGCACGCAGACATTCGGGGTAGGCGTCGCGCTGTCCGGCGAGTTGCCTGGCTACAGCTACACGGTCTCGCCTGATCACGTGAAC
>DATBIF010000012.1:0-8956 GCA_036557045.1 Steroidobacteraceae bacterium | reverse complement strand
GAATCCATCCCTGGAGGCTCCGTGGAAAACGTCCTGTTTTCCACGGTCGCGAAAACACCACCCCGACCGAGTCTCCGCGTGAGCGCATGAATCTCACGAACGACGACGTGCAGGAGATCCTGCGGCTGCTGGACGCGTCGCCGTTCGACGAGCTGATCCTGCACACCGAACGCTTCAATCTGACGCTGCGCAAGGGCCGCGCCGGTGGCTGGACGCAGGAGCGGCAAACGCTCGCGCCGGCGCGAGCGTCAGCTGCTGCAGGCGCGGCACCGGCGGCGAGCACCGGGGAATCGGCGCCCGCGCCTGCCGCGCACGCGGGTGCGCTCGAGATTCGGCCGCCGATCATGGGGACCTTCTACCGCGCCCCCAAGCCGGGCGCTGCGCCCTTTGTCGATGTCGGCTCCAGGGTCGAGCCCGAAACTGTGGTAGGCATCGTCGAGACCATGAAGCTGATGAACTCCGTGTACGCGGGCGCGCACGGCACGGTTGTCGAGATCTGCGCGGCAAACGGCGAGCTCGTCGACGCGCAGCGCGTGCTGATGCGGCTGGCGCAGCAATGAGGCTGCGCCGTATCCTCATCGCCAATCGCGGCGAAATCGCGGCGCGCATCATCCGGACCTGTGGCGAGCTCGGCATCGATACGGTGCTCGCCGCCTCGGAAGCGGACCTCGACTCGGTGCCCGCGCGTCTCGCCGATCGCACGATCTGCATCGGTCCACCGCAGCCCGCTCGCAGTTATCTCGACGTCGAAGCCGTGGTCGCCGCCGCGCTCGAGACGCGCGCAGACGGACTCCACCCCGGTTACGGATTCCTCGCCGAGAATTCCCGTCTCGCCCGTCGCTGCGACGCAGCCGGCATCATCTTCATCGGGCCGACACCCGCGCAGCTCGATGCCGTGGGCGACAAGTTGCGCGCTCGTCAACATGCCCTCCAGGCCGGGTTGCCCGTGTTGCCGGGCGGCGCAGTCGCCGATCTCGACGAGGCGCGCCGGCTCGCGCGCTCGATCGGCTGGCCGCTGCTGATCAAGTCGGTCGGCGGCGGCGGCGGCCGCGGTCTCAAGCCCGTCCGCGACGACGCGCAACTCGAGGCGCTGCTCGATCTCGCGATGGCCGAAGCACACGCCGCGTTCGCAGACGCCCGCGTCTACCTCGAACGGCTCGTCGAGACCGGCCGGCACGTGGAAGTGCAGATCCTGGGCGACGGCGAGGGCGTCATTCACCTCGGCGATCGCGACTGTTCGGTGCAGCGCCGCTACCAGAAACTCGTCGAGGAGGCGCCGGCGCCCGGCCTGCCGCGCGCTGTGCGTGCCGCGATGCACGCGGCCGCGGTCAGTCTCGGCCGGCATCTGCGCTACCGGGGACTCGGCACCGTCGAATTCCTGTTCGACGTTGCGCGGCAGGAGTTCCACTTTCTCGAGATGAATGCGCGCATCCAGGTGGAGCATCCCGTGACCGAAGCGATCACCGGGCTCGATCTCGTTGCGCAGCAGATCGCGGTCGCGCAGGGACAAGCGCTCGCCATCGCGCAGGACGAGGTCGCGTTCGCGGGACACGCGATCGAGTGCCGGATCACGGCCGAAGACTGGCAGCGCGATTTCGCACCCAGCCCTGGATTGGTCACGGCTGCACTCTTCCCCGCCGGCGCGCACACGCGCGTCGACACGCACATCGAGTCGGGGTCGAAAGTTCCGCCTTTCTACGACTCGATGCTCGCGAAGATCGTGGTGCACGGACGCGATCGCGGTGAGAGCATCGAGCAGATGAAGCAGGCGCTGGCGAACTGCCACATCGATGGCGTGCACACGAATGTCGCAATGCATGCGCGACTGTTCGATGCGCCCGAATTCGTAGCTCATCCGCCTGACACATCCACCCTGGGCCGCTGGCTCGCGACGCAGCGCGCCTGACCCACTCCTTGGCGTCGCGCTCGCGCGCGCTGGTCCGACGATCGGGCCGGGCTGCACGATGAGCGGCTCCTCGCGCCCGGAGTCGCCGCATCGTTACGCTCCGTGTCGAGTTTTCGTTCAGTCATGGTCGAGTCCGCAAGCACCAAACCGCGGCTAGATAGGCTCGCGAAGTGAGAGACCCCTGCCGCCCTGCCACACAGGCCGGCGACGCTGAAGAATCGAAGCAACTGAACGCGACACCGAGGGGGGGATCATCCACGGTGAGCCCATTGGCGCCCGCACTTGCGGGCGCTTTTGTTTCCGGGCCCGATGATCCGGCGCGCGCCGGCGTGACACGCGACGCGCTCCGTACGACACTCCTCCCACGCGCGGGGAGCGAACAGGAGACACCACATGCCAGAAGTCGAGCTGATCGCTTCGTACTGGACACTTTCGGGCGGCGCGCTGCCACACACCGACAAGGAATACAGCACCTTCGATTTCAAGGATCGCGTCGCTGCGGCCGCGAAGGCCGGATTCAAGGGCATCGGCATCTGGCACGCCGATCTCGCCCATGTTCTCGAGCGGCGCAGCCTCGCGGAGATGCGCCGCATCCTCGACGACCATGGCATCAAGTACGTCGAGCTCGAATTTCTCTACGACTGGTTCCTCGACGACGAGCGACGCAGGAAGTCGGATGCGCAGCGTCACCTGCTGCTGACCGCCGCCGAGGCACTCGGGGCGCGGCACGTGAAGGTCGGGGATTTCTTCCGCGAGGAGTGCGCCACGCAGCGCCTCATCGAGGAATTCGCACAGCTGTGCCGCGATGCCGACGAGCACGGCACCAGTATCGTCTACGAGCTGATGCCGTTCTCGCGCATCGACTCCCTCGAAGCCGTGCGCGAGCTCGTCGAGGGCGCCAGCGCGCGCAACGGCGGTGTGATCTTCGACCTGTGGCACATCGTCAAGCTCGGCATCCCGTACGAGAGCGTGGCACGCTTTCCGAAGCAGTATTTCGCCGGTGTCGAGCTCAATGACGGCTACCTGAAATCACCCGCCGGCATGGATTTCCGCGAGGAAACGACCGGTCATCGCAAGTTCTGCGGCATGGGCGAGTTCGACGTGAAGGGATTCGTGAAGGCTTTGCAGAACTCTCCCTATCGCGGACCGGTCGGCATCGAGGTGCTGTCGAAGGAACTGCGCTCCTGGCCGCTCGACAAGGCGGCGACCACGGCCTTCGACACCACCATCGCGCAGTTCCGCTAGGTCAGCGGCGCGGACGCACCCGCTCCCAGCTCTCCACCGGTCCGTGCCGGATCGCGAACAGCGGGTGCGGGTCAGGTGAGCTCAAGCCGCGCCAGCGCCGGTGCACGCGTGGGCTGCGCGATCGGAGCTTGCCGCGCAGATGGCGCCACTCGTATTCGAGCTGTCCCGAGCTGGCTGCAATCCTGATGCGTCGCTTCACTGGGCCGATCTTCGACCGGTCGAAGCGGTAACCGCGCGCCCGTGCTTCCTCGAGAACGACCGCGAGATAGGCATTGATCGCGGAGCGCGGCGCGCGATGCGACTGGAAGCGATGCAGCTGAGGGTGATGACGATAGCCGCGCGTTGCGCCGCGCAGCACTGCGCGCGCCAGCAGCGCCTCGCGCCAGAGTGCCACCAGGCCCTGCGCATCGAGGTAGCGTGGATGCAGCGTCCAGAGACGCAACGCGTGCCTACCGCGCGATCGTGCGTTCAACCCTTGTCATGCACCACTCCTTTGCCGCAGTGGCGCAGGCGGTTGAACTGACCGTAGGTGTCGGCGAGATCGAGACGGATTGCCGCGGTTGCCGTGCTCGTGGCGCTGCCGATCTCCGCGATCTCGAACTCGATGCCGTTCGGGATGTCGATCCGCACGCTGCCCGGCGTCGGCGCGCTCGTCGATGATCGCCTGCAGCTCACCGCCGCCCTGGAACACCGCTCCGGGCCACGCGTACAACACTGCGACATTCAGGCCTGCAAGCCGCACGTCCGCGAAATGTCCCTGGTCGATGTGGACGACCTCGAAGCCGCGGCAATGTCCCTCGTTCGGCAACGCCTCGAACTGGCACGGGCACGCGTAGCTGCAGTTGCAGCTCGAGAACTGATCGCCCTCGATGTACCAGTCGATATCACTCATGACACGGAGCGACGCATCCAGCCATCACTGCGCCTTGGTCTCTAGAGTCGCGGCGCGATTCTTTCGAGCGCCTGCGCCGAAGTGAGCACAGGATACACCTCGAATTCCACGAGGTCGCTCCAGTTCGCGATCCACGCATCGAGCAGCGCGCGGTCGTCGGTTTCCATCACCTGGTAGCAACGCTCGAGCTTCTCGTCGATCCAGCTCGCCACGTAGTTGAGACCCGCCGGCGCGAGACGCCCGCGATCGCGAAATCGCCGGTACACCGGCACCGCATCACCATTCCTGAAGCGCTCGATCACGAGATAGGTGCGCGCCATCGATGGCCTCCCTGGAATCGCAGCCGTGTCAGTCGCGGATGTCAGCACCCCGCTGACTCAGCAATTCGCGCAGTACCGAGCGATGACAGCGGGCTTCGTTCTCGCAGTAACAGCCTACAGAGAAGTTCGTATGGTGTGAGAGTGCGGCCAGGAGATCGAGATCGCGACTCGCTTCCGGCGATTTCATTTCCAGGCGGAAGCTTCGGGTGAAGGCGCGCCAGGACTTCTCGTCCCCGGCAGCCTGTGCCTTCTTCAGCAGCGCCTCGCCCGGCGAGAGGTTCGGTAACCAGACGTCATAGATGTTCCGCGCCGCGTAGTCTTCCTTGCGCACGCCGCGCGGCGGACGACGCACGGTGCCGATGCGCAGCCCCTCGCCGCTCGCCCTGGGGCTGCCGAGCCTCACGATGCGGATGGACATGCCGCAATGATGACTCCGGTGGCGTCATTCCGGGAAGTTGTAGAGCACGCCGATCCTGGGCGAGAAGTCCATGCCGTGCGACGTCAGCCCGAAGCCACTGTTCAGCTTGAGCACGATGGCCGGAGTCAGGTGCCATTGCAGCTCGCCGACCAGGCTGTACTCGTCTCCCTCGAGCACTTGCACCGCGCCATACACGGTCAGTCCGGGCGACAGACGCTTGAGGTATTCGACCGCGACCTCTCCCCAGTCGAGCTCGGAGGCGGAACCGAAGTCATATTCGAGCCCCATGCGAAAGGTCATGGTGCCCCATTCGTAGCCGCGAACCACCCCCGCTCCCGCGATGCCGACCCAGTCGGGTGTGCCGATCAGCACCTTCGACGCATCGTGCGGCACCAGCGCCCCGATGTAGCTGAACACCTCGGGGTGACGGTCGGTCTCCTCCAGCATGCGCCAGTCCAGACGTGTGCGGACGTGTCCGAGCCCTGACTCCCTGAGCTCGTTGGGCATGCCTGAGAGGTCACTGTCCGCTTTTTCCAGCGACGCACGGCTCGCGGCTGCTTCGAGCTCGAGCACGAGATTGGCGCTCAACCCATAGGCGACCAGGACGTCGGCGCTGCTGTCCCAGTAGTTCCCTTTGAACTCACCGGGTGCGGAGAAACCGAATTCGTTCGGGTCGTACTCGAACTCGTTGTCGCGGTTGTACAGGAACGCGAGCGAGGTCAGCAGTTCGCCGTCACGCACGTAGCTGCTCGCAAGCGAAGTGGGAACGCCGCCGCCCCGGTCCTGCGTGCGCGCCGAAAGCGCCGTTGAGTCGTCGTCAGCCGCAGCATCCCTGGTCGCGCCCGCCGTCACTACCGTGGCAATGCAGAGACTGCCGGCGCAAGCGAAGGCGATATCTCGAAGGATTGTTGCTGGCCGCATGCCAAGCCCTCCTTGCCGCCTGGAGACGAGACCCAGGGAAGCTCCCTGGCGGGCTCCGCTGATTGTTTGGACGTCCGTCCGCGGAAAATCTGTCGCCGGTGCGCAGAGCTGAACAGAAATCGACGGCGCCCGGCGCGCCGATCAGCGGCGACTGCGGCGCGAGGCGGCTATTTCGAGGCCGCAAGCTTCGCGAGCAATACCTCCCGGCGCTCCAGGCTCTCTTTCGGCCAGTATTGTCGGCGGTCGTAGTACTCGGCGACCGCGGGCATCCTGGACCCAAGCACCACCCACGGCTGCTTGGACGAGGTGAAGATGTGAATGTCCGGCGGCAGCCGATCGGGCTCATCGAGCGTGCCGACGCGGACGAACCGGATCGCCGGTCCTGCGCCCGCATAGTGGCTCCACACCGCAATGTGGCAGCGCGGACAGCGCGCAATTTTCTGGCCCTTGCCACTCGCCGACGGCGTCTCGACGAGCAGCGGCTCGGCGCCGAGCACCCGTACCCGCTCGGTCTCGATCATCGCGTTGAGCGCAAAGGCAGTGCCGGTCTCGCGCTGGCACCAGCGGCAGTGACAGCAATGCACGAAGAGCGGGCGCGACTCCAGGCTATAGCGGACGTGACGGCAATCGCAGCCGCCCGCGAGGGGATAGATCTCGGAGGACATTGCAGCTCCAGCGCAGCGGGAGCGGCGACTCTGGTTCAGGCGGCGAAGATTCGCAAGGGCAGCTGCGCGGGTCCGTGTCCGATGGTCGTCATCCAGGGCTCCGGCTCGCCGGCCGGCTCGAAGCGCTCGATGTGCCTGATGAGCGCACCCAGCAACGCGTCGGCCTCGAGCAGTGCCAGGATTCGACCCACGCACGCGTGGATGCCGTAACCCCAGCCGACGTGAGCGCGCAGGTCGCGGCGAATGTCGAAGCGGTCCGGCTCCGGCCACTTGCGCGGATCGCGATTGGCGGCCGCGAACATCAGCCCGCAGCGCTCGCCTTTTGGAATCACATAACCCTCGAATTCGACCTCGCGCGTGGTGATGCGCCCCGCCATGCGTGAGGGCGAATCCCACCGCAGGCTCTCCTCGAACGCCGGGCGCGCGAGCGTTGGCTCGGCACGCAAAGCGCGGTATTGGTCAGGAAACAGGCTGAAAGCGCGCATCGCGGTGGAAAGCGTCATGACCGTGGTATCCGCCGCCGCCGAGAGCAGGATACCCACGAGCAACTTCGCTTCGTCCTGGGTGATCTGGCCGCGATCGGCCGCGAGGAACATCTGCATGCCGAGCCCTTCGGCCGTGAGGTTCTCGCGATTGCAGCAGCGATCGACCCACTCGATGACCGGGCCGACATTCTCCATCGCCTCCTGGAACAGTTCGTTCTGCGGGCCGAGCGTCGCCCACACCATGTGGCCGAACGCGGTCATGTTCTCGCGTCCTTCCTCGGGCAGACCCAGCAGGTCCGGCAGCACCTTGTAGACGAAGGGCCGCGAGATCAGCGCGACGGCATCGATGATCTCGCCGCTGTGCTCCTTCACTTCGCGCAGCAGCACGTCCGCAGCGGCATTGAACGCGGTCGCCATCTGCGCCAGCGCGCGCGGCGACAATGCGGACGCGATGACGGGACGCACCGCGGTGTGTCGCGGCGGATCGTCGACCAGCAGGATCTCGGGCCGCACGGAGTTCGGGTCGTGCCAGGGGCGCGAGCGCGAGGAGAAGGCCTGCCAGTCCTTGAGCCCTTCGGACACGTGCGCGTGGCGCGCCACCATGGTGATGTTCTCGCGCGCCAGCTTGACCACTGGCGCCATCTCGCGCAGCGCATCGTCGACCGCGCGTGCATTGCGCACGGCCTGAGTATTGAAGATGTCGTCGTGCAGGACTGGGGTCGCAGTGGTCATGATCGAATCCGGGTCTTTCATTCAGTTCGCCGCGGCGATACCGCCGTCGACGTGCAGAATTTCACCGTTGATGAAGGACGCCTCGGGACTCAAGAGGAAGGCCACCGCCTCGGCGTTGTCTTGCTCGCGCCCGAGCCGGCGCAGCGGAATCGTGCGCGCACGGCGCTCGTACTCGGCCGGGTCGTTGAGACCCATCGCGCCCGGCGTGGGCACCGAGCCCGGCGCGACGGCATTCACGCGCACCTTGCGCGGACCCAGTTCGGCGGCGAGTGTCTTGGTCAACGTGACGATCGCGCCCTTGACCAGGCTGTAGACGGCGGTGTTCGGAAAGCCGCGCTCCGCGACGGGCGACGCCATGTTGATGATCGCTCCGCCTCGCGCGACGTCCATGTGCGCGAGCAAGACCTGCGCGCCCCAGATCGAGCCCTTGATGCCGACGCCGAGCATGCGATCGAGGACCTCATCGGTCACCTTCTCGATCGGCTCGTAGCGCAGCAGCATCGCATTGTTCACCACCGCGTCGATGCGCCCGCACTCGGCGGCAAACTGCGCCGCGGCGCGGCTGAAAGCCGTCTGGTTCGATACATCGAGCGCGTAGGCGAAAGCTTTACCGCCCGCCTCGCGAATCGCCTGCGCGGCCGCTTCGCTGGTCGCTCCATCGACATCGACAAGCGCGACGCGCGCGCCGCAGCTCGCGAGCTTCACGGCCACCGAGCGACCGAGTCCGCGGCCGGCGCCGGTGACGAGGACCGCAAGATCGGCGAGATCGTGCTGGATCGCCATGGCCTATTTCAGCACCAGTTTCCAGGCCTTGCCGTCGCGCACGATCCAGCCCGAGCTTGGATCGCAGAAGTGACTGCCGATGATCATCACCTCCTGGTCGGAATACTTTTCGACGAAGGCGCGACGCGTCTTCGCGCCCTGCTCCTTGTCCATGTCGAAGTTGCCGTGGATCTCGGGGGCCGCGAGCTGGATGGGGTGATGCATCATGTCGCCGGTGATGATGGCCTCCTCGCCACGCGACTTGATGTGCACGCTCACGTGGCCCGGCGTGTGGCCGGGCGTCGGCTCGAGCCAGACCTCGTCGGTGATCCGGTGATCGTTGCCAACCAGTTTCTCGAGCTTTGCATCGACGATCGGATCAATGGAATCGACCAGATGATCGACGTTGTGGTAGCCGCCGCTGTCCTGCAGGTGGCGCCAGTGCTCGTATTCCTTCTTGCCGAAGAGGTACTCCGCCTTCGGGAAGGTCGGCACCCACTTGCCGTTCACTTTCTGCGTGTTCCAGCCGACGTGATCGAAGTGCAGGTGCGTGCAGAGCACGGTGTTGATCGTCTCCTGCGCAAAGCCCGCGACCTTCAGGTCGTCGAGA
>DATBIF010000011.1:0-5867 GCA_036557045.1 Steroidobacteraceae bacterium | reverse complement strand
GGTTCCCGACCTTCATCCTGACGCCGCTCACCTACTTCGGCGGCGTGTTCTACTCGATCCTGCTGCTGCCGGGCTGGGCGATGACGCTCTCGCACGCGAACCCGATCCTCTACATGGTGAACGCATTTCGCTACGGCTTTCTCGGCATATCCGACGTCAACGTCGGGCTCGCGTTCGGCATCATGCTGGGGTTCGCGCTCTCGCTCTACACGCTCGCGGTCGTGCTGATGAATCGCGGCGTGGGGATCCGGGAATGAGAAAGGCCCGGGGTCGTCAACCCCGGGCCTCTCGTGAAGCGAACGCGCCTGGCTCTTTTACTTCTGTTTCCAGGCACCGCCCTGCTTGTAGTACCAGCCGCCCTGCGCCTTGGCGATCCAGCGCGTGGCGAACGTCTTGCGGATGTCGGGCTCCCACTCAGGGTGGCCGTTGGCCTTCGCGATCTGGGCGTAGAGCGCCGCACGGTCCTTGTTTTCATCGGCGACGAGCTGACGGACGGTATTGCGCTCCGGCAGCGGGATCGCGTTCTGATCGCGGACTTCGACCTGGCCATCCTCGGTGAGGCCGACGGCGCCGGAGCCGTAGTACTTCGCGAGCTGCGCGTGGCGTGATTCCATCGACGCAGTGATTGCGCGGATCTCCGGCGTCGACACGTCGAGATCGACCTGCGCGTGGGCTGCCGGAATCACGAAATCGAGCATGGCGCCGGCAGCGGCGAACAGCATGTGCTGCATGTCACTGGGCGCGAGGAGCGAGGTCTTGTCACCGGGCTTGGGCGCTGGCTGACCCTGCTGGCCCTGCGGACCCCAGACGTCATCGATGATCCGGTCGGCGGCCTTCTCGGCGGCCGCGGCCGGGAAGTACACGTTGATCGTCACGCACGCGGCGACGAGCACGCTGAGGAGCGCGAGGATCTTGAAACTGGCGAGACGGCGCATGGGGCCTCCTTGAATTCGCAGCCCGCCGAACGGGCAGGCTGCCAGTCAATTCTTACGCGGTGCGCTGAATGCGGACTGAATCAGTTTATGGAAAAGAGGCGGCGATTGCATCCGGCTACTTGACCACCGGGCCGCCCGATTCCTGGATCGCCTTGAGCTGGGCCAGCATGCGATTCCAGTTGACGCGGTGCGCGTTGCCGATGATGTCGATGCGCGGGATGCCGCTGCCCTTCACGATGTAGTACGCATCGCCCTTCTGCGGCTCGATCCCGTCCATGAAGCAGGTTTCGTTCTCGAGGCGGCAGCTCAAGCCGAGCCGCTGGTAGCGGAAATTCTCGAAGAAGCGCAACAACCCGCTCTGCAGGGCCGCCGCGACGCTGCCGCCGCTGCCGCCGATGTTGGACAGGTTCCGGACCGCCCGCTGGCTGATGAGATGGCGCGACTTGTCACCGGGCGGCGTGTAGAGCCGTGCGTCGAACTTGATCGGCGACCAGCGGAAGAGCTCGAGCCCCTGGATGTCCGCGTTGAGGCGTCCGGTGATCTCGCCGAATTCGAAGGTTCCGGTGACGGCCTGCAGATCGAGGTTGCGCGCGCGGATATTCGCATTCAGTCGCGGGTAAAGGCCGAGCGGGTTCTTGAGCTTGAGCCCGTTGACGAGGATGTCGCCGCCGAAGGCCGACATCTGCAGATCGCCCCCGAGGGACAGCATGTCCTCATCGAGACTCACCTCCGGGATGCGGCCCTGGACCTTGCCGCTGAACTCCGGCCAGCCGAACGCGCGGCACAGCAGGGGCACGCTGATCGGCTGCAATTCCGCGGCGAAACGCAGTGACATCTGCGGCGCGCCGAGGTCGCGCACACTGAGCGTGGAGATATCGAGCGCACCGTCGAGGACCGGCAATCGCATCGCGCGCAGCACGCGAAAATCCCCCCCCGAGGTGGCGAAGTCGAGCTGCGCCGCGGTTCCCGTGATCCCGTACACGGCGGCGCCCTGCCATTCGAGATGCGAAGCGGGTGTGTCACTTGCGGTTCCCCCGCGCCGCGCCGACGAAAGCCAGGCGACGTGGCCGCTGAGGCCCCTCATCGCGAGGAGCCCGGCCTTGTCCGCGAAACTCAGCGCGTCGAGCTTGAGATCGAGCGCGCCCGGTGCACCGGCATCGAGCTCAACGGTTCCCGAGACGCGGCCCGACGTCGTGAAGTCCTTGAAGTTGGTCGCGACCAGGAAGGGCTGGATGAGGCTTGCGAAGGCGCCCGGGAACTCCAGCGTGCGCAGGTCGACGCGCAGGTCGCGCAGCATGCTCTCGCCCTTGAGATCGAGCTCGCCGTTGATCGTCCCGCTCACGACTCCCTGCTGCACGACGTCAAGAGGCGCCAGACGCAGGAGTCCGCTCTCCATGAACAGGCGGCCGTCGAGGTTGACGGTGATGGCGTTCTGGCCGAAATCGAGGAAGATCGGGTCGCTGTAGGCCTGGCCGGAGTTGGAATCGATCTTTGCGCGGATGTCCCAGTCATTCCCCACTGGCTTGAGCGTGGCGTCGAGGGCGAAGGCGAGCTTGTCCGTGGCGATCGTCCCCGCGGTATTGTTCGCGACCACGTCGGTGAACTTGCCGACCACATCGATCGCTGAGAGCGCGGCTCCTCCGGTGAGGCGCAGGGTCATGGTCGTACGGCCCTCGAACGTCAGGTCTTTCGTCAATTCGAACCAGGGTGCTGCGATCTTGCGCAGCTCGGCGAGGTGCGCGTTCTGATTACGGATCTCGACCCGCCATCCAGATTCCAGCCACTGGCCGCTGAGGTAGGCCGCGCCTCCCGCGATGCGCAGCGCGCTGGTTGAGAAAGTGAGGGTGCCGCGAGTGCTGTCGTAAGCGGCCTTGGCGGTGAATTGCTGACGACCGAGCCGGCCGAACTGTCCTTTGACCCGCGCCTGCGCACAACTGAACTCGGGACCGTTTACGACAGGGTTCGGGCACTCCAGATCCACGTCGGAAATCGGGCCGAGCTCTGGAAACATCGTGAGGCGTGCGGTGCGCAGCCTCACCACGCTCTTTCCATCCGCGCCCAGCTCGAATGCAATGCTTACATCGTGTGCGCTCCATCCGTCTCCCTGGATGTCGCCGACGCTCAACGCCAACTCCTCGATCGCCGAGCTGCGCGGTGACAGGGCGAGCAGGCACAATGCAGCGGCGAGACAGGTCGCCAGCAGGCAATGGCGGGTGCTTGGGTTTGCGACAGTCCGTGCGCCGGGCATGCAGGAGCGATTAACGATGAGTCCGCGGGAGAGTGTCAACCAGCGTCGCTCCGGCCTCCGTGCCAGCTGGCTGGTACTCCTGTGTCTTACGTTGATCGGCGGCTGTACCGCCCAGTTCCTCTACAACCGTCTCAACTTCCTCATTCCCTGGTACCTGGGTGGGCACGTCACGCTGGACGAGGCGCAGGAGGCGGAGCTCAAGAAGAGTATCGCGTCACTCACCGCATGGCATCGCAGTTCGCAGTTGGCGCGTTACAGCTCCTTCATGCGCATGGTCGCGGACCGGATCGAGCAGCCGGTCGGCCGCGACGAAATCGAGAAGGCCGCGCGCACGGTCGAGGGGTTCTGGGTCGATATCATTCGCGAGCTCACGCCGCAGGCCGGCCGCTGGTTGCAATCGCTCTCGCGCGCGCAGGTGGACGAGCTCCTCGGCAGCTTTGCCGAGGACGATGAAGATTCGCGCGACGCGGAGTGCACGGCGCCTCCGGACAAGCAGCTCGAGCGTCGCAGGAAGGGCATGACCCGCGCCGTCAAGTACTGGGCGGGCCCGCTCAACGAGACCCAGCTGGCACTGATCGCCGCCGCCGCGAAGGACCTGCGGCCGACCGGCTGCGACTGGCTGGAGAGCCGTGCGCGCTGGCGCGATGAGCTCAGGGGCGCGTTGGAGGCGCCAGGCGATGAACTGTCGCGCGCTGCAGCGGTGCGGGCGCTGCTGCTCGATCCGCGGCCCCTATGGACCGAGGCGTACCGCTCGGGCTTTGAGGCCAACCGCAGCCGCATCATCGACATGATGGCGGCGCTGGATGCAACCTGGACTGCGGAACAGCGCAAGGCGATCCAGGCGAAGCTGCGCAAACTCGCCGGCGACCTCGACGAGTTGGCTGCATCGTGAGGAGGACAAGAAAAAGCGGCGCGGATCTTCAATCTCCGCGCCGCTGGCCTCGAGGTGGCGAGGGGGTTCGCCGAGTTCCTCGAAATCCTGTGCCGCTATCGGCGGTTGCTGTTCACCACATCGATGGTGCAGTTGCCGATCGATTTGTCGCACGCGACCGTCTTGACGCGCGTTTCGCCATTGCCATTCGGCCCGGCGGCGGTGCTGCTGCGCGTGTAGCCCGTGTCGGTGCGCGTGACGACGCTGTCCACCGTGGCAGTGTTGCCGTTCACACCGGTGTAAGTGACATCACGCGTACGAGTGCCATTGTGCTTGTCGTTCGTGACGACCGCGTTACGAGTCGCGGTCTTGCCCTGAGCATTGGTGGCAGTCGAGGTGCGCGTGTGGCCGTCATCCGTCTTCTGGATGACCTCGTGCACCGTGCTCGCCTTGCCGTTCGGGCCCGTGCAGGACACATCGCGCGTCCGGGTGCCGGCGGCCTTGTCATTCACCACGGCCGCGTCACGCGTCGCGGTCTTGCCGTTGGCTCCGGTCCACGTGGTCTCGGTCGTATGCCCATTCTCGGTGCGCTGACGCTCGGTGTGGCTGCTCGAAACCCCGCGCGGCGGATGCTCGCGCGCAGGGCGGGCGGCCAGGACGTCGCAGGAGACAAGGGCCAGGAGCACCAGGAGCGTGCTGCTCGCCGCCGCCGGCAGGATGGTCTTCGGCATCGATCGACTGAACATATTGACGCTCCTCATATATCGTCGGCGGCCGCGGATCGCGGCTTCGAAGACACAACGCCGCTCCCGGGCGATCGTTTACGCTGGCCGCCTCGCGCGGCGCGTGACCACGATCACATCCCGCGAATCGCGATAAGATCGCACGCGTAAACCGTGAGGAATGGCCCGATGTCGGCCAAGCGCGCCCTGATCGTCGATGACTCGAAATCGGCTCGTGTCGTGTTGAGCCGGATGCTGCAGAAGTACGCCATCGAGGTCGACACCGCGGAATCGGCGCAGACCGCCATCGATTACCTGGTCCATCATCGTCCCGACGTGATCTTCATGGATCACCTGATGCCGGGGATGGATGGCTTCCAGGCGCTGCAGGCCATCAAGAACAATCCGCGCACCGCGACCATCCCGGTCATGATGTACACCTCCCAGGAAGGAGAGCTCTACGTCGGCCAGGCGCGCGCGCTGGGCGCGGTCGGCGTGCTGCCGAAGCTGGTCAAGCCCGTCGATGTCTCGAAGATCCTCTACCAGCTCCACCTGCTTCCGGAACGCCGCGATTCGTCACCGCCCGCGTTCGTCGCCGTGAACGCACCTCCTGCGGAGCGCAAGGACACGGAGGCGAGCGCCACCGCCAACCTGCTGCCGGCCGACTGGCATCCACAGCTCGAAGCGGCGCTGCGCAATCACGACGCGGAGTTGCGACGCTTCATGATGGCGACCCTGGATTCGTTCGCCGACCGGATCGAAGGCGACGTGCGCGCCACGATCGGTGACGCAGCGGCGCTGAAGAGCGAGCTGCCTGAACCGGCGAGGGCACTTCCCTACTGGTGGCTGGTGGCCGTGCTCGCGTCGCTCCTGGCCTGCGGCGTACTCACAGGGCTTTACCTGAGGGCTTTGGACGCCGGCCATCGGCTGACCGCCGAGAGTACGCGCCTGCAGCAGGCGAACGCGCAGCTCACGCTCGCCGTGCGACGACTGACCGAAGCGCAAGCGGCGGCCGAGAAGGAACGCATCAACGAATCGGCCGCCGCCTCGATCGCGGCCGGCATGCCCGCCAGCATCGCCAACGCAGCGGG
>DATBIF010000010.1:0-2550 GCA_036557045.1 Steroidobacteraceae bacterium | reverse complement strand
TGCGCGCGCAGCTCGGTCAGCGCGTGAACGTGATGATCCTCGAGAAAGCGCTCACGCTCGAGCTGCAGCACTTCGAGGACAGCGAGTTCTACGACAAGCTGATTCGCGCGCGCCGCGAAGCCTCGAGCCGGCCGCTGAGCCTGGTGATGCGCACCTTCGGCCTGGCGCAGAACGCGATCTCGCTCGTGAGCTACGCGGTGCTGCTGGTGCACTTCTCGCCGTGGGCCGTCATCGTGCTGCTGATCGCGGGACTGCCGGCGTTCATCGCCGAAACCAAGTTCTCCGGCGACGCGTTTCGCCTGTTCCGCTGGCGCTCGCCCGAATCGCGCATGCAGATGTATCTCGAGACCGTGCTGGCTCGCGAGGACCACGCCAAGGAGGTGAAGCTCTTCGAGCTCGGCGACCTGTTCCTCGGGCGTTACCGCGACATCTTCAGCCGCCTCTACGCCGCGGATCGCGATCTGACGGTTCGCAGGGACAGCTGGGGTTTCGCGATGAGCCTCGTCGGCACCGCGGCGCTCTACGGCGGCTACGCGTGGATTGCGATCGAGACGGTGCGTTCGCTCATCACGCTCGGGCAGATGACCATGTACCTGATGCTGTTCCGCCAGGGACAGGCCGCGGTCTCGGCGAGTCTCTCCGCGATCGGCGGAATGTACGAGGACAACCTCTATCTGTCGACGCTGTACGAGTATCTCGAGCAGCCCGTGGACACGCACACCGGCGCGGAATCGAAGGGCCCGCGGCCGGGCGATGGCATCCGCTTCGAAGGCGTGAGCTTCCAGTACCCGGGCAGCGAGCGGCCGGCGCTCGAGGATATCTCGCTGCACATCCGGCCCGGCGAGAGCCTCGCCCTCGTCGGCGAGAACGGCTCGGGCAAGACCACCCTCATCAAACTGCTGACGCGGCTCTACCAGCCGACTTCCGGCCGCATCCTGCTCGACGGGCGCGATCTCAACGCTTGGGACGAGGAGACGCTCCGCCGCCGCATCGGCGTGATCTTCCAGGACTTCGCGCGCTACCAGCTGATGGTGGGCGAAAACGTGGGTGCGGGCGATGTGCGCGAGTTCTCCAACGAGGCGCGCTGGCACGAGGCCTCCGACAAGGGCATGGCGACTCCGTTCGTGCGCGAGCTGCCGGCGGGCTTTCACACGCAGCTTGGCAAGTGGTTCAAGGATGGACGCGAGCTCTCCGGCGGGCAGTGGCAGAAGATCGCCCTGTCACGCGCGTTCATGCGCAGCGGCGCCGACATCCTGGTGCTCGATGAGCCGACCGCCTCCATCGACGCAGCCGCAGAGGCCACGGTATTCGAGCACTTTCGCTCGCTGACGCGCGATCGCATCGCCATCCTGATCTCGCACCGCTTTTCGACAGTGCGCATGGCCGACCAGATCGTGGTGCTCGAGGAGGGCCGCATCGTCGAGCGCGGCACGCACGCTGAGCTCGTGCGGCTCGGTGGGCGCTACGCAAAGCTCTTCGAGCTGCAGGCACGCGGTTATCGCTGAACGGGCACTTGGCACGAAACTTGGTTGTCGAAGTACGTGGATGCATCTACATAAGGAGTGGACCATGGCCAGGTACGGTAAGACTGCACAGCGCAAGGTGAAGCGCGCGATGCATGAACGAAAACGCGGCACCTTGCGCAGCGGGCGATCCGGCAAACGGGTGACGAGCCGCAAGCAGGCGATAGCGATCGGGCTGTCCGAAGCGCGCCGCATGGGAGCGAAAGTCCCGCGACGGCGGACGACATCGAGAAAGAAGAAGTAGCGCGGAAGAAAGACCAGCGGCGAGTCGCGCCGCGATTGCCCGTTGCCGGGCAATCGCAGCCGACTGTCATCAACCAGAAGCAGTGGTATCGAGCGCGCCGTCCTTGACCGGGATCCGCTCGCCCGGGTCATGGTCCATGCGCACCGTGCTCTCCTTGTCGTTCAGCCGGTAGCGAACGTCGTACCCGACCGTCTCCTGGTGCGAGTCGTAGACCGTACGGCACTGCTGCTCGGTCGTCTGGTACGTGTTGTTCTCTTGTATCTTTTCCTGAGCCTTGTTGCCGGCATATCCGCCGGCGGCCGCGCCAGCCACTGTGGCGAGGTCCTTGCCGCGTCCACCGCCGACCTGGTGCCCGAGGACACCGCCGACGACCGCGCCGACCACCGTGCCGGTGACCTGGTGCTCGTCCTTGACCGGCTTCTGGCGCGTGACCACCTGGTCCTCACAAACCTGCCGCGGCGTGCTGACCGACTTGGTGACCGGCTTGACGCTGACCACCTCGGCGTATCGATCCGCGTGTCCCCGCATGGCGATCGCGCCACCCGCGGTAACCACAACCGCCCCGACAATGAGTCCAATGATCAGTGATTTGTTCATGCCTTACTCCTCTCTAACTGGGCAATTCGCTTGGCAAAATTTGCATCTTGCCAGGCGGGCGCCCACCCAGCATTCAACCATAGCGGAGGCTCTTGGTTCCGCGCCAGACTGTCGCCGAGTAGGGACACTTTTCGCGCGTGTAATCCCTTGGAACACTGGACGGCATTCCGGCCAGTGACTACTGTC
>DATBIF010000009.1:0-7141 GCA_036557045.1 Steroidobacteraceae bacterium | reverse complement strand
GACTGTCGACGCCGGAACCGTCAGGGGAGAACAACGATGACTCACATCTCTGTGCGCTCTTTGCTGTTGGCACTCGGTGCCGCGGCGCTGCTCATCGCCTGCAAGCCGCAGGCGGCGCAGGACACCTCGGCGGATGAGCAGGCCGTAGCAACCACGGCCGCTGGTTGGGAAAAGGCTTACAACGAGAAGGATGCGGATGGAGTTGCGGCGCTCTACAGCGAGGACGGGCAACTCCTGCCGCCGGGCCCGCCGGTAGTGAACGGCTCAGCAGCCATCCGCGAGTACTGGGCCAAGGACATCGCAAGCAGCGGGGCCCCGATCAAGATCAGCTCGGATGCGAGCGGCGTTGGCGGCGATTGGGCCTGGCGCGCGGGCAGCTGGAGCTCAACGGACGCGCAAGGAGCGTCGGTCACCGGCAAGTACGTCGAAGTCTGGCATCGCACCGCGAACGGCTGGAAGCTGCATCGCGACATCTGGAACGTGGACCAGGCAGCAGAAGCCGCCGCGCCCGCCCAGCCCTGAACGTTGACGGCCGTTCACGCTTGCCCATGGCGAGCGTGAACGCGCTGTCGCCATGTCCGCCACGGCGCTCCGCCGCCGTTTCGTCGTCTTCAGCCTGCCCCGGCCCGAATCCCGGTCGTCGTGTCGAATTCGCGCGGCGTCACTCGTCGCAGTGATGAGGAACGATCCTGAGCACCCATGGGAGCTGCACATGCGATTCATGATCATCGTCAAGGCAACCAAGGACACCGAGGCGGGCGTGATGCCCGAAGAGAACATGATCGCCAGCATGGCGACCTATCACGAGGAACTCGCACGGGCCGGCGTGCTCCTCGACGCATCCGGCCTGCAGCCCACGCGCACGGGCTGGCGCATCCGCTATTCCGGGAACAAGCGCGCCGTCAGCGACGGCCCTTTCGCCGAGAGCAAGGAGTTGATCGCCGGCTATACCCTGATCCAGGTCAAGTCGCGCGAAGAGGCGCTCGAATGGACGCGCCGCTTCCCCAACCCGGTCGGCGAAGGCAAGGAGGCCGAGATCGAGGTGCGCCAGCTCTTCGAGCTCGAGGACTTCGGCAAGAGCGCCGCCATCGAGCGTTTTCGCGACATCGGGACCCTGCCGAGACGCTGACCAGCGCTCGCCTTGCGTGAGGCCGGCGTCGATGCTGTGATCGGTGGCCGTGACGGCCACCGACACCCATCGCACGATCGACGCAGTCTGGAGAATCGAATCCGCGCGCCTGATCGCCCGCCTGACGCGCATGGTGCGCGACGTCGGTGTCGCCGAAGAGCTCGCGCAGGATGCGCTCCTGGTAGCGCTGGAGCAGTGGCCGCAATCGGGTGTGCCGGACAATCCCGGCGCCTGGCTGATGGCGACCGCGAAGAACCGCGCGATCGATCGCCTGCGTCATCGCAAGCTTCTCGAGCGCAAACACCAGGAACTGGGCTACGCCCTCGAGATCGAGCAGCAAACGGCGCCCGGCATCGAGGCCGGGATCGACGCTCACATCGGCGACGACCTGCTGCGGCTGGTATTCATCGCCTGTCACCCGGTGCTCTCCACCGAGGCACGCGTGGCGCTCACGCTGCGGCTCCTCGGCGGCCTCACGACCGAGGAGATCGCCCGCGCCTTCCTGGTCGCCGAGCCCACGATTGCTCAGCGCATCGTTCGCGCCAAGCGCGCGCTCGCCGAAGCACACGTGCCGTTCGAAGTGCCTCGCGGTCCCGAGCTCATCGAGCGCCTGGCGTCGGTGCTAGAAGTGATCTACCTCATTTTCAACGAGGGCTACTCGGCGACCAGGGGCGATGACCTGATGCGACCGGCCCTGTGTGAGGACGCGCTGCGCCTCGGCAGAATGCTGGCCGAACTCGATCCGCGGGAATCCTAAGTGCACGGCCTGGTCGCATTGATGGAGATCCAGGCCTCACGCGCAGCCGCGCGCGTTGGCCCCACGGGTGAGCCGGTGCTGCTGCTCGACCAGGATCGTAGTCGCTGGGACCAGTTGTTGATTCGTCGCGGCCTCGCGGCGCTCGACCGTGCGCTGGAGCTCGCCAGCTCGCCTGGACCTTATGCATTGCAGGCGGCGATCGCTGCGTGTCATGCGCGCGCCCACAAGGCGGAACAGACCGACTGGGTGCGCATCGCCGCGCTCTACGAAGCCCTGGTGCAGATTTCCCCTTCTCCGGTCATCGAGCTGAACCGGGCCGTTGCCGTCTCCATGGCCTTCGGTCCGGCAGCGGGCCTCGAGCTGGCCAACGCGCTCGTCGGGGAACCCGTGCTCAAGAACTATCACCTCCTGCCGACCGTGCGGGGCGATCTGCTCGCCAGACTCGGCCGAACTGAGGAAGCGGCGCACGAATTCAGCCGCGCCGCAGCGCTCACACGCAATGTGCGCGAACGCGACCTGCTCCTGGCGAGAGCGGCCGCATGCTCTGCACCGAGCGCGTAGTGAAGCGCCTCTTCGTTGCGTGCGTGCTCCTGCTGGCCACGGCGCAAGCCCCACATGCCGAGGAGATCGCCCCGCCCCTCAAGAGTGTTGCGGTAATGGAATTCGAGCTGATCGACGACATGCGCGAGTTCGAGAGCGCCGAGGTGCTGGACGCCGAGACTCATCGACTCTCCCTGATCAGCGAGGAGCTGCGCCACGAGCTCGATCAGCGAGCGCTGTACCACGTGCTCGACAACGCTCCGGCAGCGGACCTCATTGCGCATTTCAAGGCGCTGCAGGAGCTGCGCGAGTGCAATGGCTGCGAAGTCGAGATCGGCAAGGCGCTCGGCGCCGACGTCGTCATCGTCGGCTGGGTGCAGAAGGTCAGCAATCTCATCCTCAACATCAATCTCAAGGCCAGGGATGTCCACACGGGTGCCACGCTGTACGCGCACTCGGTGGATCTGCGCAGCAACAACGACACCTCGTGGCTGCGTGGTATTCATTACATTGTGAACGGCCTCGCCGAGGACCAAGAGCACTTGCGCTGAGGACGGCAGGGCCTCTTGAAGGAAAAACAAGCTCGTGAGCGTGGCATGGACACTGCATGTCTGCAGGGGTGTCCAAGCAAGGAGCAGACATGAACACATCGATCAAGGCGTTGGTACTGGCTTCGGCCGCGCTGCTGGCAGGCGCCGCGGCATTCGCCCAGGAGACACCGAAGGCGGCGGCCCCCGACGCGGCATCCGCCAACGCGTGGCCGGACTTTGCGACGCTCGACAAGAACGGCGACGGCGCGATCAGCAAGGACGAAGCGAAGGCGCAGTCCCTGCTGGCCTCACGTTTCCAGGAAGTCGACCGCGATGGAGACGGGAAGCTGAGCGCTGCCGAATACGGCGGCGCCCGCAAACACATGCAGGCGCCGAACCCGTAAGAGGCTTTCTCTGCGATGCGGGAGATGCGCGGCGCAGCCGGAACTGCGCCGCGGATTGACCGTGCCTCTCGCCTGGGCGATCAGCCTTCGAGCATCTTCTTGAGGTTGCCGAGACCGCCGGTGTAGACGCCCTGGATCAGCTTGACGGCTCCCGCATCGCTTTCCGCCTCGGGGGGATTGTCGGCAGGATTCTTGCGCTTGAAGTGACCTGACCAGGTCACCACGGTCGCGCCGTTCGCGCCTTTCTTGAGCGAGATCGTGGACTCGTAGTCCGTGATCGGCAGCGGCGATTCGATGATGCGGTACTTGTAGGAGTGATGCTTCTCGTTGAAGGCCAGCAGCTCCTCGGTGAACGTCGGTCCGTCCTTGATCGTGAGTGAGCGCACTGCGCCCACCGCGTTGTTCTTGCCCTTGACGATCTCGTCCTTGGCGAAACCCGGGTGCCATTTGTCCAAGCCATCGAAGTCTTTGATCGTCGCCCACACCTTGTCGATGGGCGCCTTGATTTCCGCTGTCTCGGTGACACTGAGCGGCTTCGGCGGATCGGCGAGCGCCAACCCCCAGGCAGCCGTCGCACAACAGGCGATCGCTGCGAGACTCTTCTTCATGTGAGTTCCCCCTTGAGGTGTGTGCCGGTCGGCGCGAAGTTCTTGAGGCCGGTCCGGCGCGTCACTATACCGGAGTCTTCGGCGAAGCCCTGCACCGACACGACCTGGCCCATACTGGCGGCATGGCCTCACCCGACGAGCCGGTGACGATCGAAGTCGATGCGACCACGAGCGTCTCGGGCCTGCTGCAGCGATCCCAACATGCGCGCGCTTGCCTGCTGCTGGCTCATGGCGCGGGTGCCGGCATGCGCCACCCGTTCATGAGCAGCGTGGCGAAGGAACTCGATGCCTTGGGCATCGCCACCTTGCGTTACCAGTTCCCGTACATGGAGAAGCGTTCGAGGCGGCCGGATCCGCCGCCTCGCTGCCACGCCACGGTGCGCGCGGCGGTCAACACGGCGCGCAGCCTCGCACCAGGACTAGCGCTGTTCGCCGGCGGAAAGTCGTTCGGCGGCCGGATGACTTCGCAGGCGCAGGCCCTCGCGCCGCTCGGCGACGTCCGCGGCCTCGTGTTCCTCGGCTTTCCTCTGCATGCTCCCGGCAAGCCCTCGGATGAGCGCGCCGAGCATCTCTTCAAGATCGAGATCCCGATGCTGTTCCTGCAGGGCGCGCGCGACGAATTCGCGACGCTCGAGTTGCTCGAGCCTCTCGTCACGCGACTCGGCGCGCGTGTCACGTTGCAGCTGGTCGCGGATGCCGATCACTCCTTCCATGTGCCCGCCCGCACCGGGCGCACCGACGCCCAGGTCAGGAGCGAGCTGCTGCAGCGCCTGAGCGCATGGATCGAGTCCCTTCTCCGATGAGCAAGTCCTCTACCCGCGACGTTGATGTACGGCCTCGGAACCGAGATGACTCGCGCGTGAACTGCGCGGATTGCAGAAATTACAGGGGTGTTTCTGCTGGTCGAGCCGACGATCGGCCCTTTTGTTTTTCCACTCACTCCCAAAATCAGCGCCGTCTGTAGATTCGAACCGAGGTGTCCCGATGCTGACGGTACTGGCTCAGGTACGAGCCGCCAGAGAAAAGATCGAAAGCGCACGCGCTCTTGCCGGCCCCGACCACGAGAGCTTCGCTGCAGCGCTCGCAGTGCTGCAGCGAACGGAGAATTCAGTCCTGGAGTCGCTGCGCTTGATTGGCGCGGCGTGCCTCGCAGTCGTCGACCTGCGCAAGCAATGGGGCGCCGAATCGAAGGTCAGGCACCGCCTGGACACCGCTTTCGCCGGGCTGGCTGAATGCGAGGAAAAGCTGGGTAAGGCGGATGACGTTGCCTGACCTCGCCCGCACTCTTCGTCAATTCCTGCCCTGGAGATCGCGGTTCGATTTCAGGTATTCGATGATCTTCCGGCGTACGCCGGCATCGGCGATACCGGCGTAGGGCTTCATGCTGTTGTTCGACAGCACCTGGTCCGGGTTCTCTAAGAACCGGTCCAGCGTGGTCTCATTCCAGGTGATGCCCGACCCCTGCGCCCCGTAGATCCCGTACAGCGAGGGCCCGACGCGAGCATCGCCGGGCTTCACCGAGTGACAGGTGCGGCAGTAGTTGTTGAAGGCGGTGCGGCCATCACTGGCCGCTGCCGCCCCGCGCACGATCCCCGCGACGAATGAACTCGGCACCGCGGCGAAGTTGAGCATGCGCGCGATGCGCTCGCCCTGCATCTCCACGAGCGCCAGTTGTCGATGCACGGTCGCATCGCCGGAATCAGCAGGCGCGTCGTACTGTACGAACACGGCGTTCGGATCGTTGGTCGGGAAGATCCAGAAGTTCGACACGCGGGATCCCGGCCTGGCCGCGGTTGCATTGGCGGCGCACGCCGCGACCAGTGAGCTGGCGTCCATGCTGAGGTAGGTGCCTGGATCGTCGAGCGCATACTCGACGCGCACTTCACCGGTGGTCACGTTACTGAGAGCGCGCGTATCGCGAGCTGCACAGGCGGTGACGAAGCGGTCGATCGCTCGCTCGGCATTGGAAATGAGGCGCGCCGAGTTCTGGGCCGCGGTCGTGCTCGGCACGTGCGCCTGCCCGTCGGCCGACACGGCCGCACTGGCTGCGAGGATGAGCGCCGCCCCAAGGGCGGGGATGAGCAGATGGCTTTTCATGACGAATTCCCTCCGGTCTGTGTTGAGTGCTGAAAGCTGCGATGCAGCAAGGCTGTATCGGAGCCTGTCACTCGTACAGAACGTAAACGGAAGGGAAATCAGCTCACCGCCTGGTGCGACGGCCAAACTGCTCAGCACCCGATGCGTCGGCGCGCAAGCAGTGCTATAAGCGCGGCGCAGATCCGCGGCGCGCCAACAACAATCACCGCAACAACCCTATCGCAACAGGGAGAAAGGCCATGGGCAGAATCGTCCCCGGCACCGATGCCAAAGCGACGGTCACGGTCACCTCCAATGGCAACACCGTCGTCTTCAATAACGTTCCGGTCACCGTCGAGGCTGATGGCCGCGTCCGATTCGTCATGCCAAAGGGACGGATCGTTCCGGGTACGGACGCGAAGATCACCATCAACTTCAGGGGCAACCTCATCGAGAGCCCGCCGCTGACTGTCAGCCCCGGTGGCCAGGTGACGTTCTCAGCGTCCGGAGCCGCCGTCGCGTAGCCTGGGGCCGCGGCTGCGCTCCAGTTCGGCCTGAGCGTTGCGCGCCTGGCGCACAACGGCGCTGCCCTTGCCTTGAGTGGCAGTGACGATCGGCAAGCTCTCGCGCAGCAGGGGCTCCGCCTCGTCGTACTGGTGCAGCTGCACCAGTGCGCTGGCCAGCGAACTGCGGGTGATGGCCAGCATCGGGCTGTCCCCGGGCATCGTCGCGGTCGCGATCTGAGTGGCGTGCCGGAGCAGCGGCACGGCCTCCCCTGCCCGGCCTTCATCGATCAACACGCGACCCAGGCCCGCCAGCGCCGGGGCAAATGAAGTGTGCTCGGGGGGCAGAGCTTTGGTGTACGTCTCGAGTGCTGCGCGGAATTCGGTCTCGGCCTCCTGCAACCTTCCCGCATCGTGCAGGAGGATCGCGAGATTCGCCTGGCTGGTGCCGACGTTGGCATGCGTGGGACCTCGCACGCGGATGTTGAGATCGAGGACCTCACGCAGCACCTGTTCGGCGCGCTCCACATCGCCCTTGCGCCGCAGAAAGCGCCCATAGTTCGAAAGCGCATCGATCGTGTACGGGTGCTCGGG
>DATBIF010000008.1:0-5802 GCA_036557045.1 Steroidobacteraceae bacterium | reverse complement strand
GAGCGGTGCGTACACCGTTTCCCAGATCCGATCGCTCACCGAGACACGGTAGAACGGTTTGAGGTCGGCGGGCGCGGGCAACTCGCGCTCGATCACGAAGAACGGCTGGAAGATGTGCCGAATGGGCTGGCCGAACCCTTCGGCGCTGTCCTGCATGCGCGCATCCAGTCCCCCGAAACCGCAGTCCCAGGCTGCGACCCGGCGCACGCGCCGGTGATAGAAGAGACGCACGGCGAGCGTGGTGAGCAGGATGGCCGCGGCCATCACCGCGAGCAGCACGATCGCGGAATAGGAGGTCTCGCGCTCCGGCAGGGGCACGAGCAGCCACCAGGGTGCGTCGGCCGCCGGCAGCACCGCGCCGCTGAGCTCGGCGGACACGAGGCGCAGTGCCCCGATGACCTGCGCCGGCAGGAGGCCGAGCGCGATGCAGGCGAGCGCGAGCCACGCGAGACCGCAGCGTTCGAGCACGCCCGCATCGTGCGCCTGCGCGAGCGAGGGCTCGCGTGGCTGACCGAGGAAGATGACGCCGAAGAATTTCACCATCACATAGCCCGAAAGCGCAGCGGCGAGCGCGATCACGGCCGCGCCCATCGGCAGCAGCATGTCGATGAAGGCGCGCGGCACCTCGTGCGCAAACAGGAACGCCTGCAGCAGCAGCCACTCGGAGACGAAGCCGTTGAGGGGTGGCAGGCCGGCCATCGCGAGCGCGCCAATCAGCGTGAGCCAGGCGACCCATGGCATGCGATGAATCAGGCCGCCGAGGCGCCCGAGATTGCGTTCGCCGGTCGAATGCAGCACGGCGCCCGTGCCGAGAAACAGCAGGCTCTTGATGGCCGCGTGGTTCAGGCAGTGATAGAGGAGGGCGATGAGCGCGAGCGCCTCGAGGCCCTGCATGCCGACGCCATGAAACACGATGGCGAGCCCCAGGGCGGTGAAGATGAAGCCGAGGTTCTCGATCGAGGAATAGGCGAGGAGCCGCTTCATGTCGGTCTGCACGGCTGCGAACACCACGCCGTAGAACGCGCTGAAGAGACCGAGACTGAGCGGCACGAGGCCCCACCACCACTGCGATTGCCCGAGAAGATCGAACGAGACGCGCAGCACTCCGTACACCGCCGTCTTCAGCATCACGCCGCTCATCAGCGCCGACACCGGCGAGGGAGCGGCCGGGTGCGCCTCGGGAAGCCAGACGTGCAGCGGCACGAGCCCTGCCTTGGCGCTGAAGCCGAAGAGCGCCAGCATGAAGGCGAGCGCGGCGCGCGCGGGCGTGAGGTGCGCGCCGCGCATCGCGTCGAATGTGAACTGCCAGCTGCCGCCCTGCAGGACACCGAAGGCAAGCAGCAATCCGATCGCGCCAACGTGCGCGATCAGGAGATACAGAAAGCCCGCGCGCCGGATCTCCGCAATGCCATGCTGCGTGGTCACCAGGAAATAAGAGGAGAGCGCCATGGTCTCCCACGCCACCATGAATGCATATGCATCGTCGGCGAGCAGCAGGAATCCCATGCTGGCGAGGAACAGGTGATATTGCAGGCACAGCAGTCCCGGAAGCGTGCCGGCGCCGCGGCGGAAGTAGCCCGCCGCGAACATCGAGATGCCGGCCGACGTCGCGCCGAGCAGGACGAGGAAGAACGCGGTAAGCGCATCGAGACGCACGTGCATCGGCAGATCGGGCAGGCCGATGACGAGAACGGCCCGCTCGGGCGGCGAGCCGAGACTCAAGCCGGCGAAGACCGCGAGCGCCACGCCGCAGACCGCGCCGACCGGAAACAGCGTACGCCCAACGATGCGGATGCTCTTCGGACGCACGAGGCCAGCGAGCCCGATGAGCCCCCACAAGCCGAGGACCACGAGGCAGGCGCTGAGCGGCGAGCTGAACAGTGACGTCACACGTGATGTGAGTTGGGTGTGCGGTGGATTATAATCTCAGTGTAATGGTCTGTCGCTGACCTCCGGAGAAGCCTTTGACGCTCGAAGACCGCACCGCTCGCCTCACCATCCTCGTCGATCCGCGCAAGAAAACCGTGTTCGAGCGCCTGTGTGCGGAGGAGGATGCTACGCCGTCGCAGGTGCTGCGCCGTCTGATTCGTCGCTACATCGAGGAGCGCACCGGCGAGCCCTGGACTCCGGCTCCGGGCGCATCCACGCCGCGCTCGGCCGGCCCATCGCGGCGCAGGAATACCCGACGGCGCCCGGGAGCCCAGGACTGATCTCACGTACGGCTGCGCATGGAGAGCCCCCACTCGAGCTAGGAAGTGCGGGGTAACTCTAGGGGTAACGCAGGCAGCTCGAACGCAAGACCTTCAACACGTTCAAGGGGCTACTCGCCGAGTTCGACTCCGCCCCTCACCAGTTCCCGCATGAGAAATCAAGAGGGAGTTTGGCGGGAATGTCCGCCGAAACCCGACGGCGCCCGCTGACGCTGCGAATGATCGAGGGTCTGCACCAGAAGTTTGGTAATCCAGCTGAGAGCCTGTTGCGACGACGTCAGGCCAGGTAGTACGGCACTGGCGCTGGGCTGGCGTCACGTGGCCTCGGCTCGCGTCCATCGGCGTCGCTCAGAGCGCGGGATCGAAACCTTCGACGCGACCCCTCTCCAGCCATCGACGCAGAGCGTCGTCGAGGCGTTGCGCTGCGACAGCCTCGTAGAGTGCGAGGCTCCGTGCGCTGAGGCCCGTGCGCCACTGTCCGAGGCGCGCGGCGCGAAAGAAGTCGCGATTGCTGCGCCATTCTTTCACATGCGCGCCGGGGGCCGTTTCGTCGGCACGCGTGCGCATCGCGTCGAACGAGGCCGCCTCTCGCAGCGCAGGCCAACGCCGTTCGTTCACGGCAACGCCGAGGAAAGCGCTCAGACGCCGCATTTCCTCGTCGAGCCGCATCGACAGATCCGCGTAATGCAGGAATAAAAGGTTCGGTAGCTTGCGGAACGCCCAATACGAACGGCTGAGATAGAGCACTGATCCCAGCTCCAAGCCGTCATCCATCCATGGCTGTTCGCCCGTGTTCAGCCATTTCGGGAAGAATTCGTTCGGATCCTCCGGCATGACAAAGATCTCATCCGTTCCCGCGCGTACTGCCTCTTCCTTCAGAACCTCGAGCGAGAGATTCGCCATGTGATCGACCTGCGACAGGTAGATATCGCGCGGGTCGCGGCCGCAAAAGACATAGGAGACTTCCTCGAAGTAGGGCAAGCCGTCGAGCGGCGTGTGAGTCTTGACGATGCGGCGGTAGGTCTGGCGCTCCAGATCGGCGAGGACCGCCTCGATCGGCTCGGCCGGCCGATCGAGCCAGCGCGTCAGCCGGTTGAGTGGCAGAGGAAAATCTGGCGACTGGTGCACGATCAGCGCGCACAGCATCTGTGTCCACGTGGTGCCACCCTTCGCCGGCGTACACACCACGATATCGCCGCGGCGCGGCTTGAATCCGTCCCAGCGGCGGCTGTCGTAAACCGGCGAGGTGTAAGTCCGAGTCCGCTGCGGCCGCGCCGACGTCATCGGACCGGCTGCAGTTCCGCGCGCCAGCGCGCGCGGTGGTGGAGCGAGGCGACGAGTATCATCGCGAGGCTCGCCAGGATGAGAACGGCGGACATGAGAAGGATGGAGCCGAGATCGCCGCTCTCGAGCACCGCGGCTCCAACGGCAGGACCAATGCCAAGGCCAATCATCTGCACGGCGACGCCATAGACGACCATGCGCCCGCTGCGGTCGAAGCTCGACAGGGACGCAAACGTGTACGGCAGCACGACATTCCAAAGAAAATTGAACACGCTGACCCCGATCGCAAAGCTCAGGAGCGATGTTCGCCCAGCCAACAGGGCGGCGCTCGCCGCACAGCCCAGCAGGCCCAGCGTCAACGGTGCGATGCGGCCAAACTTCTGTGCCATCACATACGGCACGACCGCGCCGAGCACGGCCGCGAGCTGCGACAGTGCCAGCACATTGGCGACCACTTGCTCGCCGATCCCCTGGTCGACACCGACCAGGAACAGGTACGCCCACGTGGCGCTCAATGCGACGTTGAAGGTGAGCACTCCGGCAAGCACGAGAGCTTTCATTGCGCCGGAAATCTCGAGCGCGTCTGGATTGGGCGCGCCGCGGTTGTCCGCCGACACCGGCATGAAGCGCGCGCAGGGCGCGCTCGCTAACGTCATCAGGCTCAAGGCAATCATCACGCCCGACATGCCGATCATCGCCAGCGCCATCGGCAGCGCGAAGATTCCGGCAGCGCCGTAAACCAGGCACCAGCCCACATAGAGCGCGAAGCCGCGGTCCGGGTCCTTGGTCAGCCCGATTGCCGCCCAGCTCAGCGAGGCAAGTCCACCGAGACCGAGACCGGCGACGAAGCGCAGACCGGCGAAAGCAGTGAAATCGGTTGCGAAGGCCGAGGCCAGGTCGGCGAGCCCGGCGAGGATGGCACAGACCAGGACTGCACGCCGCCAGTTGAGGCGCGAAGAGAGAAATGCGAACGCCAGGGACGTGGCGGCGATGCCTCCGATCTCAGCCGACGCGACCAGTCCAGCCTGCTGCTCGGTGAAGCGAAGGTGCTCGACAAAGCCCTGCACGAAGCCGGGCTGGAGGATGAACGTCTGGACGCTGACGACGCCGAACAGCAGAGCCGACCAACGGGCCGATCGACTGTTGACGTCGAACGAGGTGTCCTGCCAATGGCCTGTTACGCGAGCCACGGCGTCATACTACGCGTGGCCGGACAACCTGCGAAAGCTCAGTAGAATGCACGCGAGCTTCGCCCTGACGCGGAACCACGACGATGAAAAACCTGAGCGGCAAAGTTGCTTTCGTGACCGGCGCTGCCGCCGGCATCGGCTATGCGATGGCGGAAGCGCTGGGGAACGCTGGCATGCGCGTGATGCTCGCCGGCATCAACGAGAAAAACCTGGACGTGGCGCTGGCACGCCTGCGAGAGCGCGGCATCGCGGCCGAACGCGTGCGCTGCGACGTCGCAAGCCGCGCGAGCGTGCAAGACGCAGCCCGCGCGACGCTCGAGCATTTCGGCAAAGTGCACATCGTCTGTAACAACGCCGGCGTCGGCATGAGCGGAACGATCGGCACGATTCCGGAAGCTGACTGGGAATGGGTGATTCGCGTGAACCTCATGGGCGTCGTCCACGGCACTGAAATCTTCGCGCCGCTCCTCGCGCAGCACGGCGAGGGCGGTCACATCGTCAACACTTCGTCGATCGCAGGATTTCTCCCGAGTCCGACCATGGAGCCCTACAACGCGACCAAATTCGCTGTGGTCGCGATCAGCGAAGGATGGCGCGCTCAACTCGCGCCCATGGGCATCGGTGTCTCGGTGCTGTGCCCCGGCTTCGTGCGCACCCAAATCGGACGCGGTCATCGCAATCGCCCGGGCGGCCCTCGGGACGGGGGCAATTCGGTGCGCGCCGCGAAGTTCAATTCCTTTCTCGAGGCTGGCATGGATCCGGCGATGGTTGCTGCGCGTGTGCTCGAGGGGATTCGCGACGACGAGCTCTATATCTTCACGCACCCCGAGCTCAAGGCCGCCTTCGAAGCGCGGTTCAATGCGGTCCTGGCAGCGTGCGACCGCGCCGCCAGGAGTCCGGCTCTCAGGGACCACGTACCGCAGGACCTCAGCGCCCTCGGCATGCCGACCGCCGGGTAGCGCGCGCAGCAGCCGTCATCGCGCTGCCCCGGGGAGCGACTTAGGGGTAACTCGGGCGCGCCGCGTCGGAAGTCTGCAGCGCTTTCACATGGTTAGGGGGCCAATGCGGTTGTGCCCCTCACCACCAACACCTGACAGGGGACCAGTCCTAGTGACGTC
>DATBIF010000007.1:0-2168 GCA_036557045.1 Steroidobacteraceae bacterium | reverse complement strand
GGCGACTCGAGCAGGGCACGCAGCGCTTCCTGGTGCGTTCGCTCAACGAATTCCAGAGCATCGAGGAGATGGCCGACGCGATCATCGCCTCGGTCGGCGGCCAGCCGGTGTACCTGCGCGATGTCGCCACGGTCACGCACGGTTACAAGGAACGCGAGGCGGTCACGCGCGTGAACGGGCGTGAAGCGGTGGAGCTCGCCGTCTACAAGGAAGGCGACGCCAACACCGTGCAGCTCGCCAACGCGCTCAGCGCGCGCGTCGAGGTTCTGCGCCAGACCCTGCCCGCAGACACCGAGCTCACGCCGGTCTACGACCAGTCGAAATTCATCTCTTCGGCGATCGGCGAGGTGCGCGATGCAGCGCTGATCGGCGGGCTGCTCTCGATCCTGGTGCTGTACTTCTTCCTGCGCGACGCGCGCGCGACGTACGTCGCCGGCATCGTGATCCCGGTGTCCGTGATCGGTACGTTCATGCTCATGTACCTCTCGGGCGTGACGCTCAACATCATGTCGCTCGGCGGCATCGCGCTTTCCGTGGGCACGCTCGTCGACACGTCTGTCGTGATCCTCGAAAGCATCAGCAAGAAGCGCGAGGCGGGCCTCGGACCTTTCGAAGCCGCGCGCACCGGCACCAGCGAAGTCGCCACGGCGGTGACCGCTTCGGCGCTCACTTCGATCGCAGTCTTCTTCCCGATGGTCTTCATCAGCGGCATCGCCGGGCAGTTGTTTCGCGACCAGGCGCTCACCGTCACGTACGGTCACATCCTGTCGCTGCTCGTCGGCCTCACGGTCGTTCCGATGCTGGTGGCCGGCAGGGACGCGACCGGGGCCACGACCGCCGCTGCAGCTCCCCTCAATCGCTTTGCCCGCGGCGTGGCCTGGATTGGTGCGCTGTTCGGGCGAATGGGTCGGGCCATTTCGGCCTTCTTCCGGCTCATCTTCAGCCCCTTCGTCTGGCTCACGCAGACTTCCTATCGGCGCCTCGAGCAGGCGTATGTCCCGCTCCTCGTATGGTCGCTGCGCCATCGCGGCCGCGTGATCGCTGCGGCGCTGGCCTTGTCGCTGGTGACGTTCGCGCTGGTGCCACGCCTCGGCACCGAGTTGATCCCGCAGCTGTCGCAGGGCGAATACAACGTCGATTTGCGACTGCCGCCCGGCACTCCGCTCGATGAGACGGATCGCGTGGTCGAAGCCGCGCAGCGCTCCGCGATCCAGATCGGCGGCGTCGCGCTCTCGTACTCGGTGGCCGGCAGCGGCGACCGTCTGGATGCCAATCCGGTCGATGCGGGCGAGAACACCGGCAAGCTGAGCATCACGCTGGTGCCCGGTTCCGGGCGCGCCGAAGAGGCGGCGTCGATGAATGCGCTGCGCCCGCGCCTCGACATGGTCGCGGGGCTGCAGTACCAGTTCAGCCGCCCATCGCTCTTTACCTTCAGCACGCCGCTCGAGGTCGTCGTGAGCGGCTATGACCTCGAGCGCCTGCGCACGGTCGCCGAGCAGGTGCGCTCGCGCATGGAGGCGGCGGGAAGCTACACGGACATCCGCTCCACTGTGGAAGCGGAGAATCCCGAGATCCAGATCGTGTTCGACCAAGACCGCGCCGCGCGTCTCGGGCTCAAGGTGCGCGACATCGCCGACCGCGTCGTCACCAGCGTGCGCGGTGAAGTCGCGACCCGCTACCGGCTGCGCGACAAGCAGATCGACGTGCTGGTGCGCAGCGTTGATGCGCGCGCCGCGTCGATCGAAGAGATTCGCCACCTGATCGTCAACCCCGGGAGCGAGCGGCCGGTACCGCTGAGCGCTGTCGCCGAAGTCACGCTGTCAGTCGGGCCCGCAGAGATCCGGCGCATCGGGCAGGAGCGAGTCGCGGTCGTGTCCGCGAGCTACACCGGCAGTGACCTCGGGACCGCAGTCCAGGATCTGCAGGACATGCTGGCGCACATCGACCTGCCGCCCGGCGTGAGCAGCTACCTCGCCGGCCAGAGCGAAGAGATGCAGGACAGCCTGCGTTCTCTCGCCTTTACGCTCGCACTCGCAGTACTGCTCGTATACCTGGTGATGGCTTCTCAGTTCGAATCGCTGGTGCAGCCCTTCGTCATCCTGTTCACGATCCCGATGGGGCTGATCGGTGTCGTGTGGGCGATGTTCCTCACCCACACGACCATCAGC
>DATBIF010000006.1:0-3410 GCA_036557045.1 Steroidobacteraceae bacterium | reverse complement strand
CGAGAGTGCGGGTCCGATACCGTGGCCGGTGGCGTCACCGAGCAGGATAAAGAGGCGCCCGTCCGGCAACCTGACGAAATCGAAGAGATCGCCGCCCGTCTGATCCGTGGGCCGCAACAGCCCGGCGCCGTCGTAGCCCGGTACCTGCGGCATCTCCTCGGGCAGCCCCGACATCTGGATCTCGCGCGCGACCGTGATTTCGCGGTCGAGCTTCTCGGTCAGCAGGCGCGTCTCGGTCATCTGTGCGCGGTACAGCACGACCGCGCACTGTGCCGCGAGCGCCGACGCCACGTGCTCGTCATGCCGGTCGAAACGGCCATGGCTGCAATTGACGATCTGCAGGACACCGATCAGCTCATCCTCGTGGCTGACGAGGGGGAGGCTGAGCAGGGAGCGTGCACCACCGAGATCCAGCTCTGCCTCGAATCGTGGATCCGCAGGGCAGTCCGTCACATTGATCAGTCTGCGGGACTGCGCGCACTCACCGACGATGCCGCGATCCGCAGGAACCCGAACCGGCGTGGACCCGGCCGGGACCTGCAGCACGAGTTCGTGCGAGCTGGTATCGAAGAGGAACACGCCGCCGCGTTCCGCGCGCAGCACCTTGCACGCCGCATCGACGACCAGGGCGAGCATCGCAGGAAGGCCGATCGGGGCCGCGAGCTTGCGCGTGACCTCGAGCAACTGTTCGAGGTCCTGGGTCCCGAGACGATCCGCCTGCAGCCCCGCGCGCGTGTCGTTGGCATACGGGTCGCTGGCCGAACGCGACTCCTCGCTGTTGTTCTTCTTGTTGCTTTGCCCGCGCATGGTGCCGTTGGAACCCTGCTCTGGACGGCACCATAACAGACTGGTCGCGGGCTCGTCGCCATGGATGCGCGCAGAGACCGTTGAGCGGTTTTGCCGGCGCTTTGCGTTTGTATCAATAGAAGCGCAGCGAACAGACCGGCGTCAATCAGCGCCGCAATGTAACCGCCGGCAGCCGGTCCCCTCCCGGCTGTCGGCGGTCTTGTCGCGCTTCGCTGTTACAAGGCGGCTCGAACTTCAGCCGCTCGCGGTGCCGGGCCACGCTGGGAGCCGATGAAGAGCCACAACGCCGCGCCGACGAGCGCGAACACCGAACCGCTCGCCAGCGTCGGCAACCAGCCGAGGTGATCGATCATCAGGCCGATGACGGGCGCCAGCAGTCCCGCAATGTTTCCGCCTGTGTTCAATATGCCGGTCGCCGCGCCAGTGTGCGGTCCGCCCGCGTACGTCGCTGCGGCCCAGAACGGCCCCTCGACGAACACGATGAAGCCGAAACAGAGCGACAACATCGCGACCGCCATGTAGGGATTGGCGGCGTAGATGCCCGCGAGCAGGAAAATGCCGACCAGGACCATCGCCGCCATGGCCGGGATCGCGCAGCCCCAGCGCGGACCGATGTGCCGACACAGGAAATCGCACAGGAGTCCGCCCACCGTGGTCATGATCGCGCCGGTGAAGAATGGAAAAACGTACAGGAAGCCACTCTCGAGCAGCGAGAAGCCGCGTGACTCCACCAGGTACGTGAACAGCCAGTTCGAGAACATGTAGAAGACGTAGTTCGAGCAGAAATAGCCGCACGCGAGCAGCAGCACATCTTTCTGCAGCGCGACCTTGCGCCAGGCGCCGCGACGTTGCATGGTGCTCGTGACCGGCTCGCGGCGCGCGTTGATCGCCGCGAGTTCATCGGCCTTGATCGCGGGATGTTCCTCGGGCTGGTCGCGTCCGTACCAGTACCACCACACGCCGCACAGGATGCCGAGCGGAGCGAGCGCGTAGAACGATTCGCGCCAACCGAACTTGACGATCAGGAACGTGACCAGCGGTCCGAGCGCCGCCTGTCCGAGCGCGATGCCGCCGCTCGAGAATGCGTTGGCAAACGCCCAGCTTCCTGGCGGGAACCAGCGCTCGAATGCCGCCGACATCACCGGATAGAGCGGCGCGTTCGTGACGCCGAGCAGGAACCTCACCACGATCAGCGAAACCATGGCGCCGGTTGCAGAGGCCGCCATCAGCGCGGGTGCGAAGCCGGTGAGAAAGGTGAGCACGCCCCAGGAAATGGCGACCCACGCCATGGCACGGCGCGGTCCCACGACCTCGCCGTAGACGCCGCCGGGCAGCTGGAACAAGGCATAGGAGAGATTGAAGCTGCCCAGGATCCAGCCCAGCTCGGCGCTCGTGAAGTGAAACTCCTCGCGAATGCTCGGCAGTGCGATCGACAGGTTGTTGCGCAGGAGATAGTTGACGATGCTCATCACGAAGAGCACGCCGAGGATTCGAAAACGAATCGGCACGTCGCGAAGTGTCCTCATGAGTGTCGATCAGCTCGCCGAGCGCAGCGAGCGGTCGCGGCGCCAATCGCGAAGGATGCGGTGCGCGGCGTTGAAGCCGGGTGCTCCGGTGACTCCGCCGCCGGGGTGCGTTCCCGCGCCGCACAGGTATAGCGCGCGCACCGGCGTCGCGTAGCGCGCAAAGCCCGGCACCGGACGCATGAAGAAGAGCTGATCGAGCCGCAGATCGCCGTGAAAGATGTTGCCCTCGGTGATGCCGAAGACGTTCTCCAGGTCGAGTGGTGTGTAGAGGCGACTCGCCACCAGCGAGCGCCTCACGGCGGGGACGCGCTCGGCAATCTGATCGAGAACACGATGGCGCAGACGATCGCGCTCGAGCGTCCAGTTCGTATCGCGCAGCCGGTACGGCAGATACTGGATGAAGCAGGTCATCACGTGGCGCCCCGGAGTCGCCAGCGACGGATCGACGAGTGAAGGCACCAGGCAGTCGATCCAGAGCTTGTCCGCAATGGTTCCGTCACGGGCGTGGTCATAGCAGTGTTGAGCTTCCGCGAGCCACGGCACGAGAGTGAACTGCGCACGCTGCAATGCGTTCGCATCCGGATCCATGCCGCGAAGCTCAGGCGCTTCGCTCAGCACGAGGTTCAGCTTGGCGCACGGGCCGTCCATCTTGATGCCGCGCACTGACGCGAGGAATTCCGCGTCGAGCTCCGATGGCGCCACGAGCCCGAGGAACGTGCGCTTGGGGTCGGCGTTCGAGACCACGATGCTCGCGCCGATCTCGGTGCCATCATCGAGCACCACGCCCTGCGCGCGACTGTCTCTGATGACGATCTGTTTTACCGTCGTCGAGGTCCTCAGCTCGGTGCCTTGCGCGCGGCACGCGCCGGCCATGGCGGCAGTGATCGCGCCCATGCCACCCATGACGTGACCGACGAAACCTTGCTTCGCTTGCTCGCCACCGCCGAGCAAATGAAACAGGAGACCGAAGAGCGTGCCGGGATCGTATGGGCCGCCGTGCTTGCCGTAGAGGCTATTGGCGAGCACCAGCGACTTGAGGTGCGGCGACTCGAGCGAGCGATCGAGGAACTCCCCGAG
>DATBIF010000005.1:0-4466 GCA_036557045.1 Steroidobacteraceae bacterium | reverse complement strand
GGAGGTGCTCGAATCGCGTGACGCCCACCCGGACTTCGTGTCCGAGCAGTACTTCGCCCTGCTGCGCAACTACCGGCGCCACGGCTGGATCGTGCTGTACCTGTTCGGTGTGTCGCCCGCGGTGTGCGGCTCGTTTCTCGCCGGCCGCGACATCAAGCTGCCGCAACTCGATTCGGGCACGTTCTACGAACCCTACGCGACGTCGCTGCGCATGAGCGATCTCGGCTATCGCAACAAGAGCCAGGCGGGCGTCGAGATCTCGGTCAACAGTCTCGAGGACTATGTGCGCGACCTGAAGCGCGCGATCTCCACGCCGAATGCCGAGTACCAGCGGCTGGGCGTCAAGGTGGATGGCTGGTACCGGCAGCTGAACGCGAACCTCCTGCAGATCGAGAACGAGTACTACAGCTTCATCCGCCCGAAGCGCGTCGCGCGTTCGGGCGAGCGCCCGACCAAGGCGCTGCTCCGTGCCGGCGTCGAGTACGTCGAAGTCCGGGCGCTCGATGTCAGCGCCTTCGATCCGGTGGGTGTGAACCAGAACAAGATGCGTTTCCTGGAAGCGTTCCTGGCGCTGTGCGTGCTCAAGGAGAGTCCGCCGCTCGATGCCAGCCAGCAGCGCGAGCTCGACGCCAACCACATCACCGTCGCGCGCCGCGGCCGCGAGCCGGGCCTCACGCTGGGACGCGACGGACGCGCTTACCCGATGCTCAACTGGGCGCGCGAGCTCCTCGAAGAGATCCAGGGCGTGTGCGAGCTGCTGGATGCGGGGCAAGCCGGCAAACCTTACGCCACGGCGCTCGCCGCGCAGGCGGCGAAGATCGATGACGTGGCGCTCACGCCCTCCGCGCGGCTCATGCGCGAAATGCAGACCAGCTGCGAGTCCTTCTTCCAGCTCGCCCTGCGCATGTCGACCCTGCACAAGTCCTATTTCCTCGACCTGTACCCACCCAACGAGCAGCGGCTGGCGGAGTTGCGCAACGAAGCCGAGGAATCTCTGCGGGCGCAGGAAGCCATCGAGGCGAGCGACTCGATCTCTTTCGACGAATACATTCAGCGCTACCTCGCGGATTAGTCCCAGCCGGCGCGGCCTTCGTCCACGCAAGGCCGCAGGTCGTCCGCGAAAGTGTCCGCTGTCCGCGAGCGGACACTTTGGAGCCCGCTTCGCGGGGGCGTTTAAACCAAAAGCGCCCTCAATTCATCGGATTAGATGCTCGCAGGCCCAGTGGCACGCCGGGTGCAACCAGGACTGCCGGCAACTCGTTACGGACGCCGTTGCTGGAGGAGAAGGCCACATGCTGAGACAAGTACGCGGATCGACGCTCAGCTGCACGCTCGCCGCCCTGCTCTTCAGCTGGTGCGCGATCGAGGCTTCGGCCTCGGGTCACTACGGCCTCAAGGCGAGCTTCGACGGCGACCAGTTCGAGCTGCGCCTGACCCTGCCCGCGTTTTGCCTGCGCATCAGCGCGGTCACCTCTGACCGGATGACCGACTTCAGGACGGTGTCCGTTTGTGGTCACTGCATGCAGGAGCGTTCCTGGTCATGAAGGGGTCCATTTCACGTCTGCACAGCGACGATCGCTCCACGGCGAAGGCCGGGGGCATCCGGGATACCTCGGCCCAGGACGTCGCCATCGATCCGCGCCCGGCGCAGCTGCGCCGGCGCAACACCCTGATCGCGGCGGGCGCGGGTGCGCTGCTCCTGGTTGCCATCATTCTCCCGGCCACGATCCGCTGGCTGCACGCCGAGATCAGCGTGCCGCGCGAGCGCGTGCGGGTCGCGACCGTGACACGAGGTCCATTCGTGCGCGACGTGTCGGCCCAGGGCGTCGTCGTTGCCGCGGTAAGCCCGACCTTGTTTGCCACGGCGGCGGGCAACGTGACCTACGACGTGCAGGCGGGCGACACGGTCAAGCGCGGGCAAGTGCTCGGCACGATCGATAGCCCGCAGCTGCGCAATGAGTTCGCGCGCGAACAGGCGGCGCTCGAGAGCCAGGAAGTCGCGGTCTCCCGCCAGAGCATCGAGACGCGCCGCAAGCTCCTCACCAACCAGCAGGCGAGCGACATGGCCGAAGTCGCGGTCCACGCAGCCGAGCGCGAGCTCAAGCGCGCCGAAGACGCCTGGCAGACGCGCGCGATCAGCCAGCGCGATTTCGAGAAGGCCGGCGACGATCTCACCAAGGCCAGGCTCGATCACGAGCACGCCGTGCAGAATGCGGCGCTCGAGAAGGAAAGCCTCGAGTTCGAGCTCAAGACCACGCGCCTCGAGCGCGACCGCCAGCGCCTGACGGTGCAGGAGCTCAACCGCCGCGTCGACCAGCTGACGCTGCACTCGCCGGTCGACGGCATGGTCGGCACGCTCGCCGTCGAGCAGAAGGGCGCCATCGCCGAGAGCGCGCCGATCATCACGGTGGTGGACATGAGCGCGTTCGAAATCGAATTCCAGGTGCCCGAGTCCTATGCCGACGACATCAAGCTCGGCATGCCCGCGGAAGTGAACTACGGGCAACGTATCTACCCGGCGACCGTGACGGCCGTTTCGCCGCAGGTGAAGCAGAACCAGGTCACCGGCCGCGTGCGCTTCGCCAAGGACGTGCCGGTCGGCCTCAGGCAGAACCAGCGCGTTGCGACGCGCATCGTGCTCGAGTCGCGCGACAGCGTGCTGAAAGTCGAGCGCGGCCCGTTCGTCGACAGCGGTGGCGGTCGCGTCGCCTACCTGATCGAGGACGGCATGGCACGCCGCGTTCCGATCACGCTCGGCGCGACCAGCATCTCCGCGGTGGAGATCGCCACCGGGCTGAAGGAAGGCGACCAGATCATCGTCTCCGGCCTCGATTCGTTCCAGGACGCCGCCGTGGTGCGCCTCACCGACTGAGCGCGGCGGATTCCACCAACCGAGTCTCCCTGCAGAAGGATCGTTCCATGCTCGAAATGCAACACATCAGCAAGGTCTACCGCACCGAGCTCATCGAGACGCACGCGCTGCGCGACTTCAGTCTCAGGGTCGAGGAGGGCGAGTTCGTCGCCGTCACCGGCCCGTCCGGATCCGGCAAGACCACGTTCCTCAATATCGCGGGGCTGCTGGAAACCTTCGACACCGGCACCTACCGGCTCGACGGTGAGAGTGTGAACGATCTCAATGACGATGCGCGCTCGCGCATCCGCAACCAGAAGATCGGTTTCATTTTCCAGAGCTTCAACCTGATCCCGGATCTGGACCTGTTCGACAACGTCGATGTGCCGCTGCGTTATCGCGGCCTGCATGCCGCCGAGCGCAAGCGCCGCATCACGCAGTCGCTGGAGCTCGTCGGCCTCGCCTCGCGCATGCGCCACGTGCCGGCGCAGCTGTCGGGCGGCCAGCAGCAACGCGTCGCAATCGCGCGCGCGCTGGCCGGGGAACCGCGGTTCCTGCTCGCAGACGAGCCGACCGGCAACCTCGACTCGCTCATGGCCCGCCAGGTGCTGGACCTGCTCGAGGAGATCAACCGTGGCGGGACCACCGTGATCATGGTGACGCACGATGCGGAGCTGGCACGCCGCGCGCATCGCAACGTGCACGTGATGGACGGCAAGGTGACTGATTTCCAGCCTTACGAAGGTCGTCCGATTGACGCGGGCGCGGCGGGTCGCGCCGCCCTCGCATAACAAAAGCGCCGCGCCGCGGAACGGGAGACGCCAATGTTCGGTTATCACCTGCGACTGGGCCTGAAGAGCCTGCGACGCAACCCGGTGCTCACGGCGCTGATGATCGGCGCCATCGGGCTCGGCATCGCCGTGTGCCTGACCACGCTCAATGTCTACAGCATGGTTTCCGGTAATCCGCTCGCCGCGCGCAACGACCTCGAGTACGCGGTGCAGGTGGACAGCTGGGATCCCAACGAAGGCTGGGACAAGGATCGGCCGGGACTCGCGCCCTACGAGATGACCTACCGCGACGCGCAGGCCGTGTACGAGTCGGAGATTCCGGATCGCAAGGTGATCATGCGCAAGGGCGCCTTCGTGCTGGCGAGCGCGGATGAAAAGAGCGAGGCCAAGCCCTACATCGTGCTTGCGCGCCTCACGACCCCGGATTTCTTCTCGATGTTCGCCGTGCCCTTCAAGTACGGCGCCGGTTGGGACACGGAAGCGGAACGCAACGCGGAGCCGGTGATCGTGCTGGGCGAAGAGGCGAACCAGAAGCTCTTCGGTGGCGCCGACAGCGTTGGCAGGACCGTCAAGCTCGACGACAAGGAATACAAGGTCCTCGGCGTGCTCGATCACTGGAGCCCGGTGCCGAAGTTCTACGACCTGAACAACGGCAGCCTCGATGAGCCGGAGGACGTGTTCATTCCCTACAGCCGCGGCGAGCTGCTCGAGGTGGTCTCGGCGGGCAACGTCAACTGCTGGAAGCCTGAGCCGATCGATTCGTTCCGTGCGTTCCTCGCCTCGGAGTGCGTGTGGATCCAGAGCTGGGTCGAGCTGCGCACGCC
>DATBIF010000004.1:0-9166 GCA_036557045.1 Steroidobacteraceae bacterium | reverse complement strand
GCGTGCGGGCAGCGGCGCAGCGCTTCGCTCATCGGCATGGCGGAATGCACACCGAAGCGGCGCACTTCGTAGCTCGCAGCCGCGACGACGCCGCGCGCGCCGGTACCGCCGACGATCACCGGCTTGCCCTGGAGCTCGGGCTGGTCGTGCTGCTCGACGGACGCATAGAACGCGTCCATGTCGACGTGCAGGATGGCGCGGTTGTGATCCACGCTGGCCGGTCACCGCTTGCGGAGCGCCAAAGCCCCGCAGGCAGCCGTCACTCCTTCACTGTGATCGTGATCTTCTTCGACATCACCGGCGGATCGTGCGGGATATGCAGCGCGTCGCCCAGCACGAGCTGCAACGTGTGCTTGCCGGGCGCGAGCTTGAGCTCGGTCTCGGTCTGACCCTTGCCGAAATGCAGGCTGTGCTCGTTGTTGGCGAGCGGTTGGCTGAGGTCAGCGGGCGGATCGCTGTCGACCAGCAGGTGATGATGCCCGGTATTCTCGACCGTCACGCCCGCGGGCGCGACGCCCATGCCCTTGAGGCCGAAGCGCACCGTCACCGGGCTCTTCACGACCGCGCCGTCCTTCGGGCTGATGATGTAGACCTCGGCGCCGGCAGGCGACGGCGTGCGTCCCGCGGCGATCGCGCCGTCGAGCGCCAGGAGAGTGAGCGTCGTGAGCAGTACGGCGAGCAGCTTGCGCATGGGATTCTCCAGAGATGCCGCGGCGGGCCTCAGAGTAGGAGTCCGGCTCCGTCAAATCAATCGTTCCTCAGACCGTGAATGCCGTGTAGGCGCCCATGCCGATCAGGGTGATCAGCAGGCAAACGCCATAGGCCACGAGCACCACGACGTACTTCAGCGACGTCATCAGCCGCCGCTGCTGATAGACCGCGCGCATCGCCTTGAACAGGTAGACGAACAGATAGACGAAGGTCGCAAAGGAGATGAGACCCGAGATCACGGAAAGGTGGCCGGTCGAGGCGAGGATTGCCGTGATGATGGCCTGCAGTGTCAGCAGCAGGAACGCAAACGCATGGTAGTGCACGTAGAAGAGCAGGTGCTCGACGTAGGTGCGGCGCCGAAACGCATACAGCACCAGGTTCACAAACGCGATCAGCGGCAGGAAGATGAACATCATCTTCGGGATATTGGCGCGCAGCCCGCGCATGAATTCGCGTTCGCTCACTGTCTGCAGATGCTGGCAGGCCTGCACCAGGCGCGGTTGCAGCCAGCCCGGCTGAGCGCCGAAGAGGTCGGTCTTGAGCGTGCGGCAATCGACGCCCTGCATCAATGGCGAGCCTTCGGAGAGCGCGGGTTTGGAGTCAGGCTCCGTCGCTGACTTCGCCACCTCCGTTGAGGTGGCCGCCGTGTCGGCGCCCTTTGCGCTCGTCGCGGCTGAGCCCGCAGCGGGAAGCGTCGTTGTCGGCGCTGACGTCGATGGCGGCGCCGCTGAAGCAGCCTCACCCCTTGGTGCATCGGATTTCGTCCTCGACTTGCCGAGATCCTGCTGCAATTCCTGAACGGCCTGCTTGATCGCCTCCTGCCCTTCCTGGGAGTGCAGGTCGGTTACGACCACCTTGCTGTCGTCGCCAACGTTGAACGCCGTGGTCTCGTGCTTGAATGAGGGCAGGATGAAGTAGACGAGGCTCAACACCAGGTAGAGACGAAGCGGCGGGAGGTAGAAGGTGCGCCGGCCGGTGATGAACTCGTTGGTGAGGCGCCCCGGGTGCAGCAGCAGGGCCGTGAGCGTGCGCCACACACGTGAGTCGAGATCCACCAGATCGTGCAGGAGATAGTGGAACAGCACTGCCATCGACAGGCGTCGCACCTGCGCACGCTGGCCGCATTCCGAGCAATAGGGGCCAGCCAACAGTGCATCGCAATTGAGGCAACGATCTGCGGTAGCGGCAGGCACTGGCGGCGGCGCAACGTCAATCGCGGACACTCGGTCTGCCGCTGCGGGTAGTTTCTCGCCCGCGGGTTCGGCCACCGCCGCCGACTCCGCGGCGACGCTCTCGACTGCGGTCGAGATGGCTTCGGCGGGCGCGGGGTCTGGCTCGGTCAAAGCAGCTCAGGCGACCTGTGCGCTGCCGAGCGGCCGCTGCTCGTCCGCGGCGTCTGGCTGCGCGCTGGCACCGAGCTCGTGTGACTCAAAGTCATCGACGTTGATGAGCTCCATCACCTTGCGATCGTAGTCGCGCAGCATCGCGGCTTCTTTCTCCGTGATGATGCCGAGCGCCAGCGACTGCGTGATCTGCCCCGGGAGATCCAGCGCAGTCACTTTGCCGGTCTTCACGCCGTCCACGCGCATGCGCTTCTCGAGCGGCTCTGCGATGAGCGAGAGCGTCAGGGCTTCCTGCAGCAGTCCGATCGGATTGCCGGGCTCGACGGTCTTGTAGATCCCGCGACACAGCCGCTCGCGTGCCTCGCTGGGATTGGTCACCAGCTCGACGACCTTGCGGCCGAGCCGATCGCTGGGTGCGAAGTAGGTCTGGCCGCGCGGGAAGATGAAGAAGCGCATGAACCCGGCGAGGAAACGGTTGGGGAAATTGCGCAGGAAACTGTGCAGCTGTTCCTGTGCGTGGTAGAGCTGGTGCCGGCACGCCCACTCCACGATCGGCAGGTCTTCCTCGGGATGGCCCTGGTTCTCGTGATGCTTGAGAACCATCGAGGCGAGATACATCGAGCTCAGCACGTCGCCGAGGCGCGCCGACAGGTTCTCCTTCTTCTTGAGATAGCCGCCCAGCGCGAGCATCGCCACGTCGACGGCGAGCGCGAAAGACGCACTGAAGCGATTGACGTGCTGGAAGTAACGCGCGGTGGTCCCGGTGTCCGGAACGCGCGTGAAGCGCGCCAGTGTCAACGCCATGATCAGGGAGCGCACTGCATTGCTGATCGTGAAGCCGATGTGGCCGAAGAGCGCCTGGTCGAACTCGCGCACGCCGCGCTCGCGGTTGCCATCGCGCGCGGCATTCATCTCGCGCAGCACGAACGGATGGCAGCGGATCGCGCCCTGCCCGAAGATGATGAGGTTGCGCGTCAAGAGGTTCGCGCCTTCCACCGTGATGGCGACCGGTACGACCTGGTAACCGCGCGCAAGGTAGTTCTTCGGTCCGAGCTGGATGCCCTTGCCGCCGTGCACGTCCATGGCGTCGTTCGCCACGATGCGGCCCATCTCGGTCAGGTGGTACTTCAGCATCGCGGACGGAACGGAGGGCTTCTCGCCGCCGTCGATGGCGGCGGCCGTCACCGAACGCGCCGCGTCCATGATGTAGGTGAGGCCCGTCATGCGCGCCATGACTTCCTGTACGCCTTCGAAGCGTCCGACCGGCATGTTGAACTGGCGGCGAATGCGCGAGTAAGCGCCGGAGGCGTAGGTCGCCGCCTTGGCGCCGCCCGTGGCATTGGATGGCAGGGAAATGCAGCGACCGACCGAGAGTTGCTCGACCAGCATGCGCCAGCCCTGCCCGGCCGTCTTTGCGCCGCCGATGATGAAATCGAGCGGCACGAACACATCGCGGCCGGACACCGGCCCATTCTGGAACGGAACGTTGAGCGGAAAATGGCGCCGCCCGACCGTGATGCCGGGCGTGCTGCGCGGAATCAGCGCGCAGGTGATGCCGTAGTCGGTCTGGTCGCCGATCAGCTTGTCCGGATCGAACAGGCGGAACGCCAGCCCGATGACGGTCGCGATGGGGGCGAGCGTGATGTAGCGCTTGGAGAAGTTGAGCTTGAGACCAACGATCTCGCGCCCCTGCCACATGCCCTTGCAGACCACGCCGGTGTCGGGAAGCGATGCGGCGTCGGAGCCCGCGCGTGGCCCGGTCAGTGCGAAGCACGGTACTTCCTCACCGCGCGCCAGGCGCGGCAGGTAGTGGTTCTTCTGTTCCTCGGTCCCGTAGTGAAGCAGGAGCTCTGCCGGGCCGAGAGAGTTCGGGACTGCGACCGTCGACGAAGCGGTGGCGCTGCGGCTCGCGATCTTGATGAGCACGCAGGAGTGCGCGTACGCGGAGAACTGCAGGCCGCCGTATTTCTTAGGGATGATCATCGCGAAGAAGCCGCGACTCTTGAGGAAGTCCCACACTCCGGGCGGCATGTCGCCGCGCCGGTGCGTGATGTCGAAATCGTCGAGCATGCGACACAGCTCTTCGCACGGCCCGTCGAGGAACGCCTGCTCCTCGGCCGAGAGGCGCGGGGCGCTGCTCGACATCAGCTGGTCCCACCGCGGCGCACCGGTGAAGAGCTGCCCCTCCCACCACACGGTGCCGGCCTCGAGCGCTTCTTTTTCGGTGCTCGACATCGACGGCAGGAGCCGGCGATAGACGCGCAGGAATGGACGGGTGATGAAACTCTGGCGCAGCGGGTTGATGTTGAGGAGCCAGAGTGCGAGCACCGGCATCCAGAGCGCCGCCTTCCACCAAAGAGCGGCGTCACCCCACAACGAGTGCGCGAGGGTCAATACGCTGAAGGCGATGGAAGTCTGCAGGAGGCCGAAGCGCCGGTACGCGACGAACAGCGCGACGCCGACGAAGAGCAGGAACCAGGCGACACTCAACATGGCGGAATCCTTGCGGGTTCAGGGCCGCCGCGGTCCGGATTGCCGCGGCCTTTTGAGGTCACTATAGCCGCCGCGCCGGAGCGAGACCAGCCCGCCCGCGCTGACGCAGGTGCTTGATCGCGCAGGAATTCGATCCTGGTGCGAGGTCAGATCAGGTCGTTGACGCCGTCGCGTTCCTCGCGCAATTCGCGCTCTGTCGCATCCATGCGCTCGCGGCTGAAGGCATCGATTTCCAAGCCCTGGACGATCTCGTACTCGCCGGCTTTGCAGGTGACGGGATAGGAATAGATGACGCCCTCGCGAATGCCGTAGCTGCCATCCGCCGGCACCGCCATGCTCACCCAGTCTCCGTCCGCAGTGCCCTTGACCCAGTCGCGCACATGATCGATCGCCGCGGAGGCGGCGGAGGCCGCGGAGGAAGCGCCGCGGGCCTTGATGATCGCGGCGCCGCGTTGCTGGACGACCGGAATGAAATTCTCCGCCACCCACTTTGCGTCCACGAGCGAGCGGGCCGGTTTGCCGTCGACGGTGGCTTGGTTCAGATCCGGATACTGCGTCGCCGAGTGATTGCCCCAGATCGTCATGTGGCGGATGCGTGTGACGTGGCTGTTGGTCTTCTGTGCGAGCTGCGACAACGCGCGGTTGTGATCGAGCCGCGTCATCGCTGTGAAGTTGCGTGCCGCGAGGCCTGGAGCGTTGCGCTGCGCGATGAGGGCGTTGGTGTTGGCGGGATTGCCAACCACCAGCACCCTGACGTCCCGATTCGCGACCGCGTCGAGTGCCTTGCCTTGCGCGGAAAAGATCTGCGCATTCGCGAGCAGCAGGTCCTTGCGCTCCATGCCGGGTCCACGCGGCCGGGCGCCTACCAGCAGCGCAACGGCGCAGTCGCGAAACGCCGCCTTCGCGTCATCGCTCGCCACGATGGCGTTGACCGTCGGGAACGCGCAGTCCTGAACCTCCATGACAAGGCCCTGTAACGCGGGCAGCGCCGGCGTGATTTCGAGCAGGTGGAGATTGATCGGCTGATCCGGCCCCAGCATCTGGCCTGAGGCGACGCGAAAGGCGAGCGCGTAGCCGATCTGGCCGGCGGCTCCGGTGATGGCGACGTTGACGGGCTGTTTCATGTACGGCTCCAGCTTGAGCGCGTGCGGGGAGGCCGCCGCGAGGGGGCGCAGATTCTAGTGGTCCCGAGGGTTCTTGGCGAGGCACTCGCCGCGGTCGACGTCACTTCGTCGGCGCCGTTACATCCTGCTGTACGTAATTAGGATAGGCCCGCAGGAAATTGGCGTACTCGCGGTCGGCCGCATCGACCTCGCCGCTGGCACGCAGGCGCGAAATTTCCTCCAGCCATTCCTTCGCAGGCTTGACGCCTGCCTTCTTGAGAGCCGCTTTTTGTCGCGCATCCTTGGGCGCCGCAAGCGCAGCGACCCCGCTCGCCGACGGGACTCCCGCCGTGACACTCCGATTGGCGGTGGGCGGCGAAGCCAGCCTGCCGGCCGCGCGTTCCTGGGCCGGGAGAGCCGGCTGATCTGCTGTCGGCGACGCGTCGGGCGCCGAAGCCTGCGCTTCCAGCCTGTCCTCTTCCAGCGCGGACGGCTCGCTCCTCGTGCGCTCCCTGGCAGCGAGCGCATCGAACCTCGCGCCTCCCTGAGGCGCAGCAGCTGCGGGTGCCGAGACCGCAGTCGCAGAGGTTGCGGCGCTCGCGGCTGAATCGAGATCCCGCGCCTGAGGCGCGGCCGGCGCTTTTTCGAGTTGCGGGGGAGCCGGTGGCGGTGCCGCCGGCGCAGTGCTCTGCGGCACCGGCTGCAGCGACATCCGCATCACGATGCCGAACGAGAGCAACACCGTGGCGGCCAGCGCCAGCGTCGGCCAATGCCAGTGCTTCCTGCGCCGTTGCGCGCGCGCTCCGACGGCATCGCGCGCTGCTGCGATCACTGCTCGATCGAGCGCCGGCGCAGGGGACTCGTCCTTGAGTTGCTGATAGGCGCGCGACAGGGGACTCGATCGCTGCAGCAATCGCTCGAGTGCCTGTTCTTCCGATTCGTTCACCGCCATCACCTCGTTCCTCTTCCCGCTCCTTGTGGCACCAGCGTTGCAGCGGCCGGCGCCTCATCGATGAGACTGAGGCGCAGCTTCGCTACTGCGTAACGCAGCCGGCTCTTTGCCGTCTCCATGCCCACGCCGGTCAGCTTGCCGATTTCCTCGAGACTGAGCCCTGCCTCTTCGTGCAGCAGGAACACTTCGCGCTGCTCCGTCGGCAGGCTTTCGAGCGCTGCGCGAAAGCGTGTCGCGGCTTGCGCGCTCTCCGCCAATCGGTCCGGTCCGCGGTGCGAGGAGTCCGCCAGCATTTCCTCGACGCTCTCGAGTTGTTGTGCGCGCGCGGACGGCGAATTCGCGTTGCGCCGGCAGTAGTCGATGAAGCAGTTGTGCCCGATCGAAAACAGGAACGTCGAGAACTTCGCGCGGGGTTCGTAGCGCTCGCGGCTCGCGATCACACGGCTCCACACTTCCTGGAACAGGTCGTCGGCGGCAGCGTGATGGCGCGTGAGGCGCAGCAGGTAGCGATACAGCGATTCCTTGTGATGCTCGTAGAGCTGCGTGAACGCGGCGAGGTCGCCGCGCGCATAGCGCGCCATCAAAGCCGCGTCGTCTTCGGCGGGGTGCATCACCCGCACGATACCGGCGCGCTGCGACGTCGCAAGCGGCGAAAGCGCCTCGAGAGTCGCCGTGAAGCCTCCGTTCACACCCTTTCTGGCCCGCGGTGCTTGCGCATTCTCATTGCTCTCTTGAACGCAGCTGCCGCCGGAGCCGGGTCAGGGTAAAACGTAGGTTATTGATTTATAAAGCACGAGTGCCCGATCTGCTCTGGCTTTCAAAAAAGGGCTTGCTTTAGAGTTAGTGTTATAGTCAACTACAACACCAAGGAGCTAGCACAGCCCAAGTGAGCTAGCGAAGTGGAAGGGCAAGTCGAGGCTGAGGGCTCCAGCCAAACCAAAAGGAGCCAGGAGGATAGGCAGATGTTCACGAAGAATCGCAAGGCAAAGGGCGCAGTGCAGTTGGCGATGGTTGGCCTCTTCTCATTCGTGGCCACCGGTGCCTTCGCAGGCGAAGGTTGCTCGAGCCCGACGACGGCGGTCGCGTTCATGGGTCAGCTCGAAGTCACTGCGCCGATCCACATCGCGGACGCCGGCTCGATGGTCGTCGAAGCGAAGCGCGTGCGCGAAGTGGCGCAGCTCGGAAGCATGACGGTGACGGCGGCGCGCATGGCGACGTTCGCCGAGCGCGACACGAAGAGCGAGAGCGAAGGCAGCAGCGGCGAGACGCCGGCACGCAACCGGTCGCCGCGAGCCGTTCTGGTACAGTAGTTCGCTAACCGCCCAGCACAGTGAACGCTGAAGGCAGCAGCATGGATCCGAAGTGGAATGAGAGTCAGCCGATCTATCGGCAGCTTCGGGATCGCGTCGTCGCGATGATCCTCGAAGGCGTGCTGAAGGACGGCGACCCGCTGCCTTCCGTGCGCAACGTAGCCGCCGAATACCAGCTCAATCCGCTCACGGTCCTGAAGGGCTATCAGCAGCTGGTCGACGAGCAACTGGTCGAAAAGAGGCGCGGTCGGGGCATGTTCGTCACCGAGGGCGCGCGCCGCATGCTGATGAAAGACGAACGGCAGAAATTCCTGGAAGACGAGTGGCCGAAGGTGGTGGCAACGATCAACCGCCTGGGCTTGAGCGCAGCCGAGCTGCTCAAAGACACCAAGAGCGGCGAGGGCGACGGCAACAAATCCGGATCCAGCGAGGTCGCCGATGGGCGCAGTGATTGAAGCGCGTGGACTGAGCAAGTCCTTTGGCAAGTTCCGCGCGCTGGACAACGTGAGCTTCAGTGCCGCGGCCGGGCGCATCGTCGGCCTGATCGGCCCGAATGGCGCCGGCAAGACCACCGCACTGCGCGCGATCCTCGGTCTGACGAATTACCAAGGCGAGCTCAAGGTGCTCGACCTCGACCCTTACACCCAGCGCGACCGGCTGATGCAGGAAGTCTGCTTCATTGCCGATGTCGCGGTTCTCCCGGGCTGGCTGCGCGTGCAGCAGGCCGTGGATTTCGTCGCCGGCGTGCACCCGCGCTTCCGGCCGGAGCTGGCCGAGCAATTCCTCGGCCGCACCAACATCAAGCGCACCAGCCGCGTGCGCGAACTGTCGAAGGGCATGATCACGCAGCTGCACCTGGCGCTCGTGATGGCTATCGACGCCAAGCTCCTGGTGCTCGATGAGCCGACGATCGGCCTCGATATTCTCTACCGCAAGCAGTTCTACGAAAGCTTGCTGTCAGACTACTTCGACAACGAGCGCACGATTCTCATCACTACGCACCAGGTCGAGGAAGTGGAGAACCTCCTGACGGATGTGCTCTTCATCGACCGCGGCCGCATCGTGCTCGACAGCACCATGGAACAGGTCGCCGAGAGCTACGTACAGCTGACGGTGAATCCTGACCATGTTGCGGCGGCGCGCGAGTTCAAGCCGTTCTACGAACGCGAGGTCTTCGGTCGCACCGTGATGTTCTTTCAGAACGCCGGCGCCGATGCGCTGCGCAAACTCGGCGACGCCCGCACCCCGAGCGTG
>DATBIF010000003.1:0-2056 GCA_036557045.1 Steroidobacteraceae bacterium | reverse complement strand
TAGTCACCGTAGAGCCACGAGGAGATACGCTGCCACACGGACGCGCCGGCCACGCTCTCCACCAGCTCTCCGGGGACATCGAGCTCGTCACCCGCTCCGACGGCAAAGCGCAGGTATGCCTGACGGATGAAATCGGCCGCGGCCGCCTGATAGGAGTGCGAGAACAGCGCGGCGATCGCCAGCACCGCGCCCTCCCATCCCAAGCGCGTCGCGTACAGCCGCGCCGCGAGGTGCCCGTACAGGCTGACGAACCGGCCGCTGTCTGCCAGGCCATCGAGCACTCTGCCCATGCGGGTCGACGTACCGCGGAGCCGCGCCAGCTGGCCGTCGGCGCTGTCCAGCACATCGGACAGGATGAACAGCAACACGCCGCTCGCGTTGACCCAGGCGCTGCGATACCAGAACAGGTGCCCGGCAATGACGCCCAGTACCAGGCTCGCGAGCGTGACCGCATCGGCCGAGATGCGCGTCGGCTTCAGCGTGGTGGCGATCCACCAACCCGCGGGCCCGAAAAACCTGCGGTCGGCCCACTCTTCGACGACGGGTCCCTTACTGGCGTACACGCGCGCTGGCCTCTTCCAGCACAGCCTTCACGGTGGCCAGCGCTTCCATCGCCTGTTCGCTGGTGATGACGAGCGGCGGGTTGATGCGGACCTCGGGGTTGTAGATCATCGCGATCACGCCGCGCGCCAGCAGCGTGTCGAAAATCCAGCGCGTCGTCTTCTTGTCGAGCAGCTTGCGCGTCCCGGGGACCACGAGGTCCATCCCCAGCATCAGCCCGCGCCCCCGCACGTCACTGACGATCGGGATCTCGTCTTCCCAGGAACCCATCTCCTCGAGCATCAACGATCCTACGCGACGACTATGCTCGACGAGCTCCTCCTCGACGATGGTTCGAATCGTCGTATGCGCCGCCGCAGCCGCGAGGGGGTTGCCGCCATAGCTCGACGAGCTGCCGCTCGGATTGGCCCAGGGCTTCGAGAATGCGATGGCCTCGCGCGCGATGATTCCGCTCACGGGGAATCCACCGCCGAATCCCTTACCGACGAGTAGCACGTCCGGCACGACATTGTCATGCTCGACGGCAAACATCTTTCCCGTCCGGCCGAATCCCGTGATCATTTCATCGCAGATGAGCAGCGCGCCCAGCTCGGTGGCGAGTGCGCGCAGCTCGCGCAGGTATCCCGGTGGCGGGATCACATTGCCCGCCGTGCCCTGAATCGGCTCCACGATGATCGCGGCGATGTCGTTCGTCGTTTCGGCGGCGATTTTGGCGCGCAGGAAGTCGACGCAGTGCCACTGGCACGAGGAGAACGTCTTCCCGAACGCGCAGCGAGCGCAGGAGGCATATGGGCTCGAATAGGTGCCCGGCGTGAGCGGCCCGAGGCCGTGCTTGAAGCTGCCCGACAAGAGCGGCAGCACACCGCCCGTCTTGCCGTGGAAGCCACCCCAGAATCCCACGACTTCGTGACGGCCGGTGGCTGACTTCGCGAGCCGCACCGCCGCCTCCACCGCTTCCGCACCGCTCGAGTAGAGCTGGGTGCGATTCAGGTCGCCCGGTGCCAGGCTGGCGATCAGCTTGACCAGCGCGGCGCGGTGCTCCGAGGTGAAGCTCCCCACATGCACGCGCTCGAGCTGGCGCGTCATCTCGGCGACGTAACGGGGATGCGCATACCCGAGACTCGCGACGCCCACGCCGGCCAGCAGATCGATGTAGCGATTGCCGTCCAGGTCCCACAGCAGGGCGCCTTCACCGCGGTCCATGCAGAGCTTGCTGAAAAGCGCGACGCTCTGCGTTCCGGGCGCGAGATATTGCGCCTCCAGGTCGAACACGCGCTGCGACTGCGATTGGGTAACGAGGTCGATCATGCCGAATGTCCGTTTGAGGCTTTAGCGTCGATGTGCGCGGCGATCGCGGCGGCGGCGGCAACGCGCACGGGAGCAAACGACGGCCAGTCGTTGAGGTCGATTAGAGTCGGGGAATCGGGAGTCGGGAATGCGACGTCGCCGCCAAAGATCTCAAGACCCACCGCGCGGGCCGCCGCGTAGGCGAGCT
>DATBIF010000002.1:0-2862 GCA_036557045.1 Steroidobacteraceae bacterium | reverse complement strand
CTCGCCCGGCGGACGGAGGTCCATTGATACTGGGTCCCCGGCGGTTGCACCTGTCATGCCACGCACTTGGGTGCCGGAAATCAGGTGCTTGCATTGAAACTCATGGGGTGCCGAACGCAGCGCGCGCCATGATAGGGCATTCTGCGAGCCTCTGTGCACTAGTTTTGTGCCATCAAGATCGAATTCGCCCATAAGCGCGGGGTAATTGAGTAGTGCACCATTGTGAGGCGGTGCCGAGCCTTCAGTGCCACAACGGAATCGTCAGCGGCTATACTCGCCGCCTTTTCGATCAATGACCTGCCGCTGATCCAACCTATGCCACCGCGCCAGCCGCCCGCCCTGCGTACCTTCCAGGAGCTGATTTTTGCGTTGCAACGCTACTGGTCGGATCGGGGCTGCGTGATCCTGCAGCCGTACGACATGGAGATGGGCGCGGGTACGTTCCATACGGCCACGTTTCTTCGCGTCCTGGGTCCCGAGCCGTGGAGTGCCGCCTACGTACAGCCAAGTCGTCGGCCGACCGACGGACGCTACGGGGAGAACCCGTTTCGCCTGCAGCACTACTATCAGTTGCAGGTCGTGCTGAAGCCATCGCCGCTCGAGATCATCGATCTCTACCTGGGCTCACTGCGTGCCGTTGGCATCGATCCGCTGGTGCACGACATTCGCTTCGTCGAAGACAACTGGGAATCTCCCACGCTCGGCGCGTGGGGACTTGGCTGGGAAGTGTGGATGAACGGCATGGAGATCTCGCAGTTCACCTATTTTCAGCAGGCGGGCGGGCTCGACTGCAAGCCGGTCACCGGTGAAATCACCTACGGGCTCGAGCGTCTCGCGATGTACCTGCAGGGCGTCAACAGCATCTTCGACATCGTCTGGGCGGACGGGCCGTTCGGACGCGTGACTTACCGCGACGTGTTTCACCAGAACGAAGCCGAGCAGTCCGCCTATAACTTCGAGCACGCCGATGTCGCCTGGCTGCTGCAGGAATTCGACGCGCACGAGCGCATCTGCCGGGCGCTGCTCGAAGCGAAACTGCCGCTGCCCGCGTACGAACAGGTCCTCAAGGCATCGCACACCTTCAACCTGCTCGACGCACGGCGCGCTATCTCCGTCACGGAGCGCCAGCGCTATATCCTGCGCGTGCGCAAGCTCGCACAGGCAGTCGCGGAGGCCTATTTCCAGAGTCGCGCTGCTTTGGGCTTCCCGCTGCTGAAGGCTCAGGCGCAGACCGGAGCCGCGGCATGAGCCGCCGCGATTTCCTGGTCGAGATCGGCACCGAAGAGCTGCCGCCCCTGGCGCTCAAAGAGCTCGCGGACGCGTTTCTCGCGGGCATCGTCCAGCGGCTGGGCGAGTCCGGCATCAGGCACGGAAAAGCACTGCGCTTCGCGAGCCCACGGCGGCTGGCAGTCCTGGTGAAGGGAGTGCAGGAGCGGCAGCCCGAGCAGGAAGTGAAGCGGCGCGGCCCACCGGTCTCGGCCGCCTTCGACGGCAACGGCCAGCCGACGCGTGCCGCCCTGGCATTTGCCGAGTCCTGCGGCGTACGTGTGACTGACCTGCAGCGCGTGCAGGACACGAAGGGCGAGTTCCTGCTCTTCAGTGCGCGCCGACCCGGCGCGCTCACCGGCGACCTGCTGCCCGGAATCGTACAAGGCTCCCTGGATGCGCTGCCGATCCCCAGGCGCATGCGCTGGGGAAGCGGGGACGCGGAATTCGTCCGGCCCGTGCACTGGGTGGTGCTGTTGTTCGGCAAGGATGTGATCCCGGCTTCGATCCTCGGCGTACCAAGCGATCGGCTGACCCGCGGTCACCGGTTTCATGCGCCGAAGCCGATTCGTCTGGGAACGCCCGGGGCGTATCTGAAGGCCCTGCGCAAGCGCGGCTATGTCCTCGCGGACTTCGAGGAGCGCCGCGAGAAGATCCGCGCGGCGAGCCTTGAGCTCGCCCGCGGGCTCGGCGCCGAGCCGGTCATGGACGAGGCATTGCTGGATGAAGTGGCTTCGCTGGTCGAGTGGCCCGTGCCGCTCGCCGGTGCCCTGGAGGAGCGGTTTCTGCAGCTGCCGCGCGAGGTGCTGATCGCCACGCTCCAGGATCATCAGCGCTACTTTCCCCTCAGCAGCTCGAGCGGTGCGCTGGTGCCGCGCTTCATCGCTGTCAGCAATATCGAAAGCAAGGATCCGGAGCAGGTTCGCGCCGGCAATGAGCGCGTCGTCGGCCCGCGCCTCGCCGATGCGGCTTTCTTCTATGAAACGGATCGCAAGCAGTCGCTGGCCGCGCGTGCTCCCGCGCTCGCCAAGGTGACGTTTCAGACGCGCCTCGGCTCGCTCCACGACAAGGCCACGCGCATCCGGCAGCTCGCCGCGCACATCGCGGAGCGCATCGGCGCGGATGTGCGCTTCACCGAGCGCGCCGCCGAGCTTTGCAAGTGCGATCTCCTCACCGCCATGGTCGGCGAATTCCCGGAGCTGCAGGGCATCATGGGGCGCTACTACGCCCAGCACGATGGCGAACCTGCAGATGTTTGCGCGGCGATCGCCGAGCACTACCTGCCGCGGTTTGCGGGCGATGAACTGCCCGCCACGCGCGTCGGAATGGCATTGGCGCTGGCTGACAAGCTGGACACGATCACTGGCATCTTTGCAATCGACCAGAAACCGACGGGTACGCGCGACCCGTTTGGCGTGCGCCGGGCATCGCTGGGCGTAGTCCGCATCATCATCGAGAAGCAGCTCGAGCTCGACCTGCGGGAGCTCATCGCGAAGGCGGCGGACCTGGTCGGCACGCATTCGGCCGGTGTCGGGGTGGTGAAGGACGACGTGCGCGAGCAGGTCTACGACTACACGATGGAACGTCTGCGCGCCT
>DATBIF010000001.1:0-8144 GCA_036557045.1 Steroidobacteraceae bacterium | reverse complement strand
CAGGCCTACGAGCTGATCCGAACCGGGCAACGCGTGTTCGATCGCCTCGCATCGCTCCCCTGCCCGACGGTCGCCGCGATCAACGGATTTGCGCTGGGTGGAGGCCTGGAGCTCGCCCTGGCCTGCCGCCATCGCGTCGCGAACGACGATGGCCGAGTGAGCCTGGGCCTGCCCGAGGTTCAGCTCGGCATTCATCCCGGCTTCGGGGGCACGGTCCGCACCGTGCAGCTGATTGGCGTCCGCGCCGCGATGCAACTGATGCTGACCGGCCGTCCGGTCAAGGGCGCCGTCGCGTACCGGCTCGGTCTCGTCGATCGGCTCGTGCCAGCGAACGAGCTGCGCGCACGTGCCAAGGCCCTCGCGCTCGCAGCTGCGCCGGCACGCGGCGCCGGATGGCTCGACCGGCTCCTGAACCTCGGGCCGGCGCGCGGCTTGTTGGCAAACCGGTTGCGCAAGCAGGTTGCTCATCGCGCGCGCAGCGATCACTACCCTGCTCCCTACGCCATCATCGAGCTGTGGGAGCAGCACGGTGCGCAGGGCGCCGCGGCGTACGAAGCCGAAGCGCGCTCCATTGCAGCGTTGATGCTCACTCCCAGCTCGCGCAACCTCGTGCGCGTATTCCTGCTGCAGGATCGGCTCAAGGCGCTCGGAGGCAAGCCCGCGGTCGAGTTCAAGCACGTGCACGTCGTCGGCGCGGGAGTCATGGGTGGCGACATCGCGGCGTGGTGCGTGTCGCGCGGCATGAGCGTGACCCTGCAGGACCGCGCCGCAGAGTATGTGCAGCCCGCGCTCAAGCGTGCGCGCGAGTTCTTCGCAAAGAAGATCAGCGATGCGGCGGCGATCGAAGCCGCGACCACGCGCCTGCAGATGGATCTGGCCGGCGATGGCGTTTCGCGCGCCGACGTGGTGATCGAAGCGATCTTCGAGAACGCCGATGCGAAGCGCGAGCTCTACGCCAAGGTCGAACCGCAGATGCAGGCTGGCGCAATCCTCGCGACCAACACCTCCAGCATCATGCTCGAGCAGCTCAACACGGGACTGCGAGATCCCGGGAGACTCGTGGGACTGCACTTCTTCAACCCGGTCGCGAAGATGCCGCTCGTGGAGATCATTGCATCGACCGAGACGCGGCCCGACGTCGCACAGGCGGCCTCCAGTTTCACGCGCAAGCTGGACAAGCTCCCGTTGCCGTGCCGCAGTGCTCCGGGATTCGTGGTGAACCGCGTGCTCATGCCCTATCTCAACGAGGCCATGTTCCTCGCGGAGGAAGGTGTGGCGTTGCGACACATCGATGCGGCAGCCGTCGATTTCGGGATGCCCATGGGCCCGATCGAGCTCGCCGATACCGTCGGCCTCGATGTGTGCCTGCACGTCGGTCGAATCCTCGCGCAGGCTTTCAATCGCAGGGCCCCCACGCAGCTCGAGCAGCTCGTCGCGGCGAAACACCTGGGCCGCAAGACGGGGCGCGGATTCTACGAGTGGCGCGATGGCAAGCCGATAAAGCCGCCTGCCGGCGCCGGCCAGCCGCCCTCGGAGCTGGTCGATCGACTGATTCTGCCGATGCTCAACGAGTCGGTCGCGTGCCTGCGCGAGCGTGTCGTCGAAGAGGCTGACCTGCTCGACGCGGGAGTCATCTTCGGCACCGGCTTCGCGCCGTTCCGGGGCGGGCCGCTGGCCTACGCCAGGGCGCGGGGGCCCGATGCGATCGTGCGTCGGCTCGCGGAACTGGAGCGACAGCACGGGGAGCGCTTCCATCCTGATTCCGGTTGGCAGACATTTGCTGCAAGTGTGTGATCGTTAACGGTCTGTTCCCGGCCGAAAGGGGACGCTGTGCTAACATCGGCACGCACCGGACGACCTGCTGCGCCCGTGCCCGTTCCGCTCACACAGGCAGACAGCTTCTGAATGGATGAAAAGCCTCTCGATCTCGCGCTGCTGAAGCAGTTTTCGCCGCTCGACGGCCTGAAGGCGGAAAACCTGCACGCGCTAGCCAAGAAAACTTCCCTGCGCGAACTGGGCGAGGGCAAGCTCCTCTTCAAGGAAGGCGATACCGACAAGCGCACTTACTTCCTGGTGCAGGGCACGATCGAGATTTTCGACAACGACGGTGTGCTCTCCACGGTGCGAGGTGGCACACCCACGGCGCGTAACCCGATCACGCCGTCCCTGCCGCGTCGCTTCAGCGCACGCGCCGCGGAGCCGGTGCGCTATATCTCGATCGACAGCGATCTGCTCGATGTGATGCTCACCTGGGACCAGACCGGTTCCTACGAGGTGAACGAACTCGACGGCACGCCCGCGGGCAGCAGCGACGACTGGATGACGACGCTCCTGCAGACCAAAGCCTTCCATCGCATTCCGCCGGCGAACATCCAGGCCATCTTCATGCGCATGCAACGCATCAACTGCCGTGCAGGTGATGTGGTGATCAAGCAGGGCGACGAAGGCGACTACTTCTACGCGATCGTCAGCGGCCGCTGCGTCGTGACGCGCGAGACGCCCCTCAACAAGGAAGGCATCAAGCTCGCCGAGCTCGGAATGGGTGACACCTTCGGTGAGGAAGCACTCATCTCCGAGGCCAAGCGCAATGCCACGGTCACGATGCTGTCCGAGGGAACGCTCATGCGTCTCGGCAAGCAGGACTTCACGACCCTGCTGAACGAGCCGATGCTGCAGTGGGTCGACTACGAGCAGGCCAAGCAGATCGTAGCGAAGGGCGGCAAGTGGCTGGACGTGCGCCTCCCGAGCGAATACCAGAACATGCATATCGAGGAAGCGATCAACATCCCGCTCTACTTCATTCGCCTGAAGCTCAATGCGCTCGACAAGGCCGTGAGCTACGTCGTGTGCTGCGACACCGGCAGACGCAGCTCGGCGGGCGCTTACATCCTCAGCGAGCGCGGCTTCGACGCGCACGTGCTCAAGGGGGGACTGGGCGCCACCGACGTCGTGATGCCCCGCCGCGGCTGACTGCTTCAGTTCCGAACCTCAGAGCCCCACGAGCAGAATTCGCGAGGAGCACCGCGAGCACGCCAGCAATCATGAGCACGACGCCGGGCGTTTCAGCGCCGGCACCGGCTCACATCGTGTGCGTGGGCTTGTCTCCGCCGAGGGCACCGGCGAGATAGTTCTCGATCTTCTTCTGGGTCTGGCCGCGATCCTGCTCGCTGAACTGCACGCCGATGCCCGCGGTGCGCTTGCCCTGCGCGCCCTTCGGGGTCATCCAGATCACGCGTCCCGCGACCGGCAGCTTCTCGTCCTCGCCCATGAGGTTGAGCAACATGAAGACTTCATCGCCCAGCCGGTAGTTGCTGTTGGTCGGAATGAACAGTCCGCCGTTACGCACGAACGGCATGTACGCCAGGTACAGCGCGCTCTTGTCCTTGATCGTGAGCGTCAGCAGCCCCGGCTTGTTGAGTGGTTGGCGCACTTCTGCAGTTTTCCAGTGATCTCGTTTCGTTCAGGCACCCAGTGCGGCCTGGGCGCGCAGCAGGAGTTCCTCGGTGGCCAGCTGTGCGTTCAACGACGTGCTCAGTTCGAGCTTGAATTCCCGAACCCGGTCGAGCAGGCCGTAGAGGCCGCGAATCTTGCGAATTCCGGGCGATGATTGCAAGTTTGTGTCGCGCAGGAACGCCTCGCGTAGCGACTTTGTGATCCACGTCTCGATCCACGCCAGCCGACTCTCGAGCGCGACCGCCGCGCCGCGTCCCGCCCAGCGTTCCGCAGTCGCCGGTACATCGAGCGAACGGTCACGCAGGCCATTCAGGGCCGCGCTCATTTCGCGGTGCAGATTCTCGAAGCCACTCGCGTGCAGCTGTAGCGCACGGAGCGGCGCACCGCCCGCGAAGTCCAGCATTTCGTTCCAATCGCTCACCTGAGGTGCGGCGCGCCCGAGCCACTTGCGAGACTCCGCCCGCGGCGGCACCGGAACCGTGAGGCGCTGGCAGCGGCTGACGATCGTTGCCGGCAATCGCGACGGCCGTTCCGCCACGAGGATCAGCAGCACATCCCCGGGCGGCTCCTCCAGTGTCTTGAGCAGAGCGTTGGCCGCCCTCGCCATCATCAGATCGGCCGGAACAATGACGCCCACCTTGCGCCCGCCCCGGTAGCTCTTCAGCCCGAAGGTCTCGGAGAGCTCCCGGATCTGATCGATCCCGATTTCCCTGGCATCCTCGAGGCGCGTGACCCAGTGCAGGTCGGGATGATTGCCGGCATCAAACAGCTTGCAAGCCGTGCAGTTCCCGCAAGGCTCAGCGCCCGGAGCCTTGCAGAGCGCTAGCCGCGCGATCCATGCGGCGAGCACGTCGCCACCCACGCCCTGCGGCGCGTGAATCAGAAGCCCATGTGCAAGACGCTCCTGTTGCATCGAGGCCGCTACGCGCGCCTTGGCGTCAGCCAGCCACGGCAATGATTCGCCAAGATTATTATCCATCAGGATCATTGTGTTATGAGAATAACATAAGGCTATTCAGAGCCGAGCAGTTGAAGCACGTGCTGTCGAACCGCCGCGCGGACACCTGCGATCGACTGAGTGCCATCGATCACCTTGATGCGCCCCGACTCTGCACGGGCGCGCGCCAGGAAGCTGGCACGCACGCGCTCGAAGAACTCCTCGCGCTCCATTTCGAAACGGTCGCGGCTTGCCGTCGCGCGTCGCAGCCGTGCCCGTTCGAGGCCCACAGCAACCGGGACATCGATGAGCAGCGTCAGGTCCGGCTGCAAGTCGCCATGCACCAGCGACTGGAGCGCACGAATGTGCGCCTCCGGAATCCCCCGCCCTGCCCCCTGGTACGCGAAGCTCGCGTCCGTGAAGCGGTCGCAGATCACCCAGGCGCCCTGGTCGAGCGCCGGGCGAATCAGGTTCGCAAGATGCGTGGCGCGCGCCGCGAACATCAGCAACAGTTCGCACTCGACCGGAACCCGTTCGTCGGTGGCGCCGAGCACGAGTTCGCGAATCCGCTCGGCGAGCGGCGTGCCGCCCGGCTCGCGCGTCGTCGTGACCGCGAGTCCGCGCTCCTCCAGCCACGCCTTGAGGAGCGGCACCTGTGTCGACTTGCCACAGCCCTCCAGACCCTCCAGGGTGATGAACCGGCCTCTCATGATCCGTAGCTATGGGCTGACGTTGGGGTTGCGAGTACGGGACAAGTAGCGCTTCACGGCAGCAGAGTGTTCCGCCAGCGTGGCAGAGAAATAGTGACTTCCATCCGGCTTGCCGGTGGCCACGAAGAATAGCGCACCGCTGTCGTCGGGGTGTGTTGCCGCCTGCAGGGAACCGTCGCCAGGAAGTGCAATGGGGGTCGGCGGAAGGCCGGCTCGCGTGTAGGTGTTGTAGGGGGTATCGGCATGCAGATCGCGCGTGCGGATGTCGCCCGTGTAAGCCTCGCCGAGACCATAGATCACGGTCGGGTCCGACTGCAGCCGCATTCCGAGCCTCAGGCGTCGGACGAATACTCCCGCGATGCGCGTGCGCTCGGTCGGCAGAGCCGACTCCTTTTCAACCAACGAGGCCAGGATCAACGCCTGGTAGGGATCCGAGAACGGCACGACGTCCGTCCTTGAACTCCACGCCTCATCGAGACGCATGCGCAAGGCCGCGTGTGCCTTGCGCAGGATTTCCAGGTCACTCGTTCCGCGCGCGAAGCGATAAGTGTCGGGAAAGAACTGCCCCTCCGGGTGCGTGCTTGGCTCGCCGAGCCTTGCCATGAGATCGGCCGCCGCAACACCTTCGAGCGAGTGCGACAGGTACGGACTGCGCGCCAGAGCGGCGAGCATCTCGCGCACCGTCCAACCCTCGACGATCGTGACTTCCCGGAGCAGGACCTCACCGCGCACCAGCTGATCGAGCAGGCCCGCCGGCGTGGTGCTCGGCTCGATCTGGTATTCCCCAGCGCGGATTCTGCTGGCCTCCCCGCGCAGGCGCGCGTAGGCCGTCAGGAGTTGCGGATGCCGGAGCACGCCCTTGCCCGCCAGGTCTCGAGCCACGCCGGCAAAGGAGCTGCCCGCAGCCACGGAAATCACCACCGACTCCCGCAGCTGTAGCGGCGAGTGCAGGTAGTGCTCAGCTCGCTGATACGCGGCGAGCGTGAGGACGACGAGGATGGCGAGCGCGATGGTGGCGGCGCGTTTCACGGCTCAATGCCGCACGCTAGAGCTTCCCTGGCATCACGTCATCTTGCGGAACACGAGCGTGCCGTTCGTGCCGCCGAATCCGAACGAATTCGACAGTGTCACATCGAGACGCATCTTCCGGGCGGCATTGGGCACGTAGTCGAGGTCGCAGTCCGGATCGGGATTCTGGTAGTTGATGGTCGGGGGCGCGACCTGGTCGCGAATCGCCAGCACGGAAAAGATGGCCTCGACAGCGCCGGCCGCGCCGAGCAGATGGCCGGTCATCGACTTGGTGGAGCTCACCGCCAGCTTGTAGGCGTAATCGCCAAATGCACGCTTGATCGCGAGTGTTTCGGCCTTGTCACCGAGCGGCGTCGAGGTCGCGTGCGCATTGACGTAGTCGATCTGGTGCGGGTTGAGGCCGGCGTCGCGCACCGCATTGACCATGGAAAGGCGCGCGCCCTCGCCGGATTCCTGCGGCGCGGTCATGTGATAGGCATCACCGCTCATGCCGAAGCCCGCGAGCTCCGCATAGATGCGCGCACCGCGCGCCTGGGCGTGTTCGAGCGATTCGAGGACCAGCGCGCCGGCGCCATCGCCGAGTACGAAGCCATCCCGCTCGCGATCCCAGGGGCGGCTCGCGTGCTGCGGGTCATCGTTGCGCTCCGACAGCGCCTTCACGGAGCAGAAGCCGCCGAGCCCGAGCGGGGTTGTGGCCATCTCTGCGCCGCCCGCCACCATCACATCAGCGTCGCCGTACTGGATCGTGCGCATAGCGAGCCCGATCGCGTGCGTCGAGGTCGTGCACGCGGTGACCACCGCGAGGTTCGGTCCCTGCATGCCATAACGGATCGAGATATGCCCGGAGACCATGTTGATGATCGTGCCGGGGATGAAGAACGGCGAAATCCTGCGCGGGCTCCTGGTCTCGATGTACTTGGTGGAGGTTTCCTCGATCGTGTCGAGGCCGCCGATGCCGGCGCCCATAATCACGCCGATGCGCGCGGCATTCGTCTCGTTGACCGTGACGCCCGAGTCGTTCATCGCCTGCACTGCCGAGCCGAAGCCGTAGTGCATGAACGGATCCATCTTGCGCGCTTCTTTCGGGGTCAGGTATTCATCGACGTTGAAGCCCTGCACGGCGCCGCCGAAACGCGTGGCGAAAGCGCTCACGTCGAAACGCGTGATCGGCCCGATGCCGCCGCGACCGGCGAGGATATTTTCCCAGGCTGCCGCAACCGTGCTGCCCACGGGCGATACGATGCCGAGCCCGGTCACTACGACCCGCCGTCGCGTCATGCGCGCACCCTGAGAGGACGATCCATTGGAGAGGCTGTCTCGACGGCCGGTCCCTGGCCGAGGCTGAGTCTCGGACAGTCAGGCCTTGCTGCGGTGCTCGTTGATGTAGTCAATGGCCTGCTGAACGGTGGTGATCTTCTCGGCATCCTCATCCGGAATCTCGGTCTCGAATTCTTCTTCAAGGGCCATCACCAGCTCGACCGTGTCCAGCGAGTCCGCTCCGAGATCGTCGACAAAAGAGGCGTCGTTGGTCACTTCTTCTTCTTTCACGCCCAGCTGTTCGGCGACGATCGCTTTAACCTGCTGTTCGACAGTGCTCATCGCGTGGTGTCCTCTTTTGGTCGGGTAGCGGCCCGTTAGACCGCATGGGCGCGGTATTCTAGGTGAAGCCCCCAAGCCCCGCCACCCGAATTGCAGCCCTAGTGGTTGTTTTTCTTGACCTATCGGCCAGTTCTGTGCTTTGCCGACAGCAAAGCCTCAAGGATGTGTCAACGCTTGGACCTGCGCATCGCGCATTCAAGGCTCTTGATCTGGAGTCCGCTCAGGGCATGTACATCCCGCCGTTGACGTGCAGGGTCTCGCCGGTGATGTAGGCTGCTCCGGGCGAAGCGAGAAAAATCACCGCAGCGGCGACGTCCTCGACCGTACCGAGCCGGCCCAGTGCGATTGGCCCCAGGAGTGCCGTGCGCTGCTCTTCGCTCAGCGCCCGCGTCATGTCAGTGTCGATGAACCCCGGC